>WYBJ01000070.1 GCA_011525945.1 Burkholderiaceae bacterium
CCGCGCGCGGTACTCAGGCGCGCGGCGCGCACCACCGCGCACAAGTCCTGCACCGCAGAATCGAAGTCGTCATTGATGATAACATAGTCGTATTCGCAGGCATGGGCGATCTCCTCGCGCGCCGCCTGCAAGCGCCCGGCGATTACCTCGGGCGCGTCCTGTCCCCGCAGCCGCAGACGCTGCTCGAGCGCCGTGAGCGAGGGCGGCAGAACGAATACTCCAATGCTGTCGCGGAAGCGACGGCGCACCTGTGCGGCGCCCTGCCAATCGATTTCCAGCACGATACTCGCTCCGGCGGCAAGTTGGCTGCGCACCCAGGGCTCGGAGGTGCCGTACAAGTTACCGTGGACGAGCGCGCTTTCCAGGAATTCCCCGCGCTCGAGCATCTGCTCGAATTGCGCGCGCGTGACGAAGTGATAATGCCGGCCTGGCTCCTCGCCTGGTCTGGGGGGGCGCGTCGTGTAAGACACCGACACGGCCACGCGCGGGTCTACCTGGCAGAGCGCATGCACCAAACTGGTCTTGCCGGCGCCCGACGGCGCGCTCACGATGATGAGCATACCGAGGTGGCGTCGGCCGGCATCGGCTTGGTCGGATTCGGCCACACAAGCTGTCATTGGGCATCGCCGGTATCGAACGGTAGAGTCAGTGTATCGCATAGTGTCGTACCATCGGCCGAGGGGGGCGGCGGGCGTGAGCGATAACGTAACCGGGCAAACGAGTACTGGGGTGGGAGCGCCGGCCCGGGCAGGCAGCAACAACTTCTGGGCGATTCCGATCCTGCTTGTGCTGTGCGCCGTGCTGGTCGCAATACCGGCGCCGGCTGGCCTGCCCGAAGCCGGCAAGCGCGTGCTGGCGGTAGCAGTGCTCGCGATCGGCTTGTGGTGCACCGAAGCGTTGCCAGCGGGTGTCACCAGTCTCGTCCTCATCCTGGCGCTGGTGCTGACCGGCGCGGTGAGCGGGTTTTCACAGGCACTCGCCGGCTTCGCCGATCCGGTCGCCTATTTCCTCATCGGTGTCCTGACGCTCGGGCTGGCCGTTTCCCGCAGCGGTCTGGCCGAACGGGTGGCGCGGTTTTTCCTGCGCCGTTCGCGCGGCAGTTCACGCTCGTTCTATCTGCAGTTGCTGGCTGCGTTCCCGCTGCTCACGCTGATCCTGCCATCAGCCACTACCCGCACCGGCATCCTGGTGCATGTCTACGAGCAGGCCCTGGAGATCGCCGGGGTGGCGCGGCGCGCGCCGCTCGCGCGTGCGATCATGATGGCGCTCAATTCGATCAACCGTCTGGCCTCAACGGTGTTGCTGACCGGCGGGATTACGCCGGTAGTGTCCGCCGCGCTCATCGGTGGCATCTACTGGAGCCAATGGCTGCTGCTAATGAGCGTGCCTTATCTGGCGCTGCTCGTGATCGGATCGGCCTCGATTTACGTGATCTATCGCGACGGCTTCGAGGAGCGCCTGCCGCCGCTTCCCGTGAGCGCACCCAAGCCGCTGAGCGGACGCGAGCGGCGCACCATCGTCATCACGCTGTGCGCTTCCGCGCTGTGGCTTACCGACGCGTTCCACCACTTTCATCCGGCCGTGCCGGCGGTGCTCGCGTGGGTGCTGATTCTCTCGCCGCGCATCGGGGTGATGTCATGGGGCGAGTTCGAGCGCGACATCGGCTGGACCAACTTCTTCGTTCTCGCTTCGTCGCTTTCGCTCGCCAAGGCGCTGGTGGCGAGCGGCGCCGCCGCCTGGATGGCCGGATTGATCGTCGCACAGGTGCCCGCTTTTCGCGACTCGCCCGTGCTGGTGATCGCCGCGCTGCTCGTGTGCTCGGTGCCGATACGGCTCTTGATTCCCAACATCACCGGGTTCCTCGCCACCGCCATTCCGGTTGCGATGTCGATCGGAACGGCTGCGTCGGTCAATCCCATGCTCTGCGGGCTTGCAGTCATGATCGCGGGTGACGCCGTGTTGTACTACCCTGCGCAAAGCGCGTCGTCGCTCGCCGTCTACCAGCGCGGCTACTTGAGTGGCCCCGAGATATTCCGCTTCGGCGTCTGGATGACGCTGATCGCCTTCGTCGTGGTGCTGGCGGTCGCGATACCGTACTGGATCGCGCTGGGGGAGCCGTTGCGCACTGGATAATCGGCGCTCACCCGGCCTTGATGTTGCGCTCCCGGGCGACCTTTTTGAAGCGCTCGATCTCACCGCGATAGAAGTCGGTGTACTGCCGAGGCGACATCAGCACCGGCTCCGCACCCTGGTTCGCGAGCTGCGTGTGCATCTCTTCGGTGCTGAGAATCGCGTTGATCTCGGCGTTGAGCTTGTCGATGACAGCGGCCGGAACCTTCGCCGGCGCAAGCACGCCCCACCATTGCTGCGCCTGGTAGCCCGGGACCGATTCGGCCACCGTGGGCAGATCCGGCACGAACTTCGAGCGCTGCGGGCTCGTGACCGCGATGGCGCGCAGGCGCTTTGCCTTTACCTGCGCCCACGCCGAAGGCAGGCTCATGAATATCAGTGGGACTTCCCCGGCCATCGCCGCAGCGACTGCCGGTGCAGCGCCCTTGTAGGGCACATGAACGAGGTCGATTCCGGCATCATCGGCGAACACTTCGGTTGCGAAATGAAGCACACTGCCTGTGCCGGATGTTCCGTAGTTCAACTGGCCCGGACGGCTTTTCGCCAGCGCGATCAGCTCCTTGATGTTCTTCACCGGCACCGAGGGATGCACGATGACCAGAAAAGGTCCAAGACCGATTCTTGCCACTCCGGTGAGATCGTTCACCGGATCGAACGTCAGCTTCGGGTGGATGGCGGCGCTCCCGCACAATGTGGGTGTCGGAAGCAGCAGCGTGTAGCCGTCCGGGGCCGACTTCGCGACGTGCTCCGCGCCGATCAACTGGCCGGCGCCGGCGCGGTTGTCAACGATGACTGTCTGCTCCAAGCGCGTGCGCATGCGCTCCCCGATCAGGCGAGCGAACGCGTCGGATGAGCCGCCGGGCGTGGTCGGCACGACAATGCGGATGGTGCGGTTCGGGAAGTTCTGCGCGCCGGCGGGCAGGCACGACAGCGAAATCAAAGCGACACTCGAAACGATCAGGGCAGCACGCATATCTTGTCCTCCTCGTAAGCGATCGGCAGCGGCGCCGCCGCGCGATGGTGCCGGCGCGGGCTCGCGGCAAGGGGCACTGTAAGGGGTCGCAGGTCATGCCGCAATATCGGCGTTTGCCAACGCGCCTGCGACGGCGATGCGGTGTGCGGGCGGGTCCGGGTTACACTGAAGCTTTGCAGGAGGAGACGCCATGATCCATGTCGTTGCCATTATCACCGCCGAGCCCGGTCAACGCGAGGCGATCTTGCGCGAGTTCCGGGCCAATGTACCGAACGTGCGCGCGGAGGACGGTTGCATCGAATACGGCCCCGCCATCGATGCCGAGGGGATCGGGTCGTTCCAGGCGCGACTCGGACAGGACACGTTTCTCGTCATCGAGAAGTGGCGCGATGCGCAGGCGCTGAAAGCGCACGCGGCCGCGCCGCACATGGCGGCGTATGCGGCCAAGGTGAAGGGTATGATCGCACGCCGCGTCATTCACGTACTGTCCCCGGCCGAGTGATTCAGACACACGGCTGGTACGGCCATGATCTCGCGCCGGGGCGAATGACGAGCCCTGACGCGGATTGTCTCCGGATGACCGCACTCGCGCTGCCCCGGTCGGGAACAGCGCGCGCGGCAGCCACAGTCAGATCTTTCCGATCAGATCGAGCGAGGGCGACAAGGTCGCTTCGCCTTCGCGCCACTTGGCGGGACAGACTTCACCCGGGTGAGCGGCAACGTACTGAGCCGCCTTTACCTTGCGCAACAACTCGCGCGCATCGCGCCCCACGCCGCCCGCGGTGATCTCGACGATCTGAATGCGCCCCTCGGGGTCGATCACGAAGGTGCCACGATCGGCCAGACCTTCGGCTTCGATCATCACGCCGAAGTTGCGCGTGATGGTGCCCGTCGGGTCGCCGATCATCGGATACTTGATCCGACCGATCGTGTCCGAGCTGTCGTGCCACGCCTTGTGCGTGAAGTGCGTGTCGGTCGAAACCGAGTAGATCTCCACTCCGATCTTCTTGAATTCGGCGTATACGTCGGCCAGATCGCCCAGCTCGGTCGGACACACGAAGGTGAAGTCTGCCGGGTAGAAGAACACCACCGACCACTTGCCCTTCAGATCTTTCTCGCTCACGGTCACGAACTCGCCGTTGTGGTAAGCCTGGGCCGCAAATGGTTTGATCTCGCTGTTGATGTAGGACATGCCTGAATTCCTTCGAACGTCGTTGGGATGAATGGATGCTAGGCGATCGCGCTCAGTTAGTAAAATTGATTATTCTGATCTACCCGATCGTCAAAACCTATCGTGCGCCGATCGCCAGCGACTTTCGGCCGATATCCTTTCCGGCTGCACTCGCACACCGGGCGAAATCTGCCGGAATGGATCGCGTGATTGCGCATGTTCGCGGTACGCGCAAGCGTGCGCCCTGATGTGCGCTTACGCGTGCCGTATTCTCATTGCGCGGGCGTAGAAGGTCGCGGCAAAAGTGGCGGTTCGACTAGACGCGCGCCCGCGTTCCGGCGCGGGGTGGGGTAAGCGCTTTCGAAGACCGGTCGGTGCAGGCCGACTACTCGATGTTCTGCACCTGTTCGCGCATCTGCTCGATCAGCACCTTGAGCTCAACCGCCACCTGGGTCGATTCGAGGTCGGCGGATTTCGAGCCGAGCGTGTTCGCCTCGCGATTGAATTCCTGCATGAGAAAGTCGAGTCTCCGGCCGACTGCCCCGCCGCGGGTGAGGACGTGTTCGAGCTCCTTGATATGGGCGGCGAGACGCGAGAGCTCCTCGTCCACGTCGATCTTGGATGCGAACAGAACGATCTCCTGGCGCATGCGGTCGTCATTGGGATCGAGGCTAGCCTCGAGCAGGCGCGCACTGAGTTTTTCGCCGTAGGCCTTCACCAACGCCGGAACCTTGGGCGCAACCTGTTGCACCAACGTCTGCATGCGCACAGCCCGCTCGAGTATGACCTGCACGAGCTTCGCGCCTTCGCGCGCGCGCGCGGCATTGAAGTCAGCGAGAACCTGCTCGATCAGGTCACGGCCCACGGTACCAAGTTCGTCCACGGAAACATCCGGCTCGCCGATCACGCCTGGCCAGCGCAGGATATCCGCCACCTGCAGAGCACGCGCATCGGGCGCGAGTTTCCGCACGCGTTGCCCGGCGGCGGCCAAGCGCCGAACCAGATCCTCGTTCAGATCGAGCAGACCCTGTGCGGCGGGCAGATAAACGAGGCTAGCCCGGCACTCCAACTTGCCGCGGTTGACCTTCGTTCCGATCAGCTCGCGCAACTGCGATTCCGCAGCGCGCAGTTCCTCGGGGAGGCGAAACGTGATGTCGAGATAGCGCGAATTGACCGAGCGCAACTCCACGCTCAGAACGCAACGGGCAAGCGTGCGCGTCGCCGTGGCGTATCCCGTCATGCTATAGACCATCGCGCCTCGCCCGCTTTACTTCGCGCTATCGAACCCACACAATCGGGGCTCGAAGATAGCATAGCGCGAAGTTCCATGCGACCGAGCGGTAGAGGACCGAATCAGTTGCGCCCAGTGCGTATCGTTCGCGGCTTCACGCGCCACGCCGAAGGCTCGGTTTTGATCGAATGCGGCGAGACCCGGGTGCTGTGTACGGCGAGCGTGGAGGACTCGGTGCCGCCGTTTCTCCGGGGCACAGGTCGGGGCTGGGTGACGGCCGAATACGGGATGCTGCCGCGTTCGACCAACACTCGCAATGCGCGCGAGGCGGCACGTGGCAAGCAGTCCGGCCGCACGCTCGAGATTCAGCGCTTGATCGGGCGTGCGCTGCGCGCGGCTATCGACCTCGAACGCCTGGGCGAGAAGCAGATCACGATCGATTGCGACGTATTGCAGGCCGACGGCGGTACGCGTACCGCTTCGATAACCGGCGGATTCGTCGCCCTGCACGACGCGATCGCGTGGTTGTGCGAGCGCAAGGCGCTGCCGGCGATGCCGCTTGTCGATTTCGTCGCTGCTGTTTCCGTTGGCATCCATGCCGCGGTCCCGCTGCTCGACCTCGACTATGCCGAGGACTCGGCCTGCGACACCGACATGAACGTGGTCATGACGGGCAGCGGCGGCATCGTCGAGATCCAGGGCACTGCCGAGCGTACGCCCTTCTCGCCCGATGAGCTGAACGAAATGCTGCAGCTCGCACGCCAGGGAATCGCCGAGTTGCTTGCCGCTCAGCGCGCAGCCCTCGGGCTGTAGTCGTCGGGCATGTCACGACAGCGCGGGCGCAACATGAAGCAGGCCTTGACGCGGGTGGTGGTGGCTTCGGCTAATCCCGGCAAGCTGCGCGAACTGAACGCGCTACTGCAGCCGCTCGGCATCGAAGGGCTGGCGCAAGACGCGCTGGCTGTCCCGGAAACCGACGAGCCTCATCCGACCTTTCTCGAGAACGCGCTGGCCAAGGCGCGCAATGCGGCGTGCCACACCGGACTCGCGTCGCTGGCGGACGATTCCGGGATCCTGGTCGATGCGCTCGACGGCGCCCCGGGCGTGCACTCTGCTCGCTTTGCCGGCGAGCCGAAGTCCGATGAACGCAACAACCGCAAGCTCATCGAGATGCTGCGCGATGCGCCGACGCGTGCCGCGCACTACTATTGCGTGATCGTGCTCATGCGCCACGCGCACGATCCACAGCCGCTGGTTGCAGAGGGTTCCTGGCACGGCCAGATCGTGCTCGAGCCGCGCGGCGGCGGCGGGTTCGGCTACGATCCATACTTTCTTCTGCCCGAGCTCGGTCGTACCGCGGCCGAGCTCGACGCCGAGCACAAGAATCGCGTCAGCCACCGGGCCCGGGCACTCGCCGCGCTGGCGTCGCGCTTGATCGCGCTTTGACAGACAGCGAGCCGACCATGCCTTCGGCGCCCATCGTGCTTGATGCAGGCGGCGTCGCTGCAAGCGGCGTACGCACGCCGCGCGGACCGCGATTTGCGTCGCTGCCGCCGCTATCGCTTTATATCCATATCCCGTGGTGCGTGCGCAAGTGTCCGTATTGCGACTTCAACTCGCACGAGCTGCGCGCCGCATTGCCCGAGCGCGAGTACGTGGACGCGTTGATTGCGGATCTGGAGCAGTTGCTTCCACGTATCTGGGGGCGAGGCGTTTACACGATCTTCTTCGGCGGTGGCACGCCGAGTCTGTTCTCGCCACGGGCGCTCGACACCGTGCTGCAAGCCGTGCGCGCGCGTGTGCGCCTCGATGCGGCCGCCGAGATCACGCTGGAAGCAAACCCCGGGACGGTCGATACCGCGCATTTCGAAGGCTACCGCGCCGCCGGCGTGAACCGCTTGTCGATCGGCGTGCAAAGCTTCGATGACGCCAAGCTGAACGCGCTCGGACGAATTCACGGGGCTGCACAAGCGCGCCGAGCCATTGAGCTTGCGCAACGCCACTTCCCGAACGTGAACGTCGATATCATGTACGCATTGCCCGACCAAACGCTCGCCAACGCGCTTGTCGACATCGAGACGGCGATTGCCTTCGGGCCGGCACACATTTCGGCCTATCACCTCACGATCGAACCCAACACGCTGTTTCATCGCACGCCGCCGCCGCTGCCGGACGGTGATGCTGCGGCCGAGATGCAGGATGCGATCGAGGCTTGCCTGGGCGAAGCCGGTTACGAGCACTACGAAACGTCGGCATTCGCGCGTGCGGGGTTTCGTTGCGCGCATAATCTGAACTACTGGCGCTTTGGCGACTACGTCGGCATCGGTGCCGGCGCGCACGGCAAGATCTCGTTTCCCGACCGGATCGTGCGCGAGGTGAAGTACAAGAACCCGCGCCAGTACATGGCGCGCGCGGCGCAGGGTGCGATCCGGGAGGCGCACGAGGTGAGCGCGCGCGATCTGCCGTTCGAATTCATGCTGAACGCGTTGCGCCTGACCGAAGGCATCGCGCTGCAGCTCTACGAGGAACGCACGGGCTTGCCGCTCACCTCGGTCTTGGCCGCGCTCGATGCGGCGGAGCGAGACGGTCTTATCGAGCGCGACCATCGGCTCCTGCGCCCGAGCGCACGCGGCCGGCGTTTTCTCAACGACCTGCTGCAGCGCTTCCTGCCGCAGTCGGGCGCTTAGTCTGATCCGACACGATGCTGTGTCGGACTGCGTGGCAGGCGACCGTCCGGCCGTCGGCGCGAACGAGTGCGCTCGCGCATCCACGGCGAACCCGCCGGATCAAGGCGGTCGTCGAAAGACGATGTCGTGCACCGCGTGGCCGAGCGCGATCCCGCGGTGCTCGAACTTGGTCAGCGGCCGATACGCCGGACGCGGAGAATAGCGCTCGCCGCAATTCTCGAGCTCGGTCTTGCTCAGTGCATCCACAATCCATTCTGCATAATCGACCCAGTCGGTGGCGACATGCAGATAGCCGCCCTGGCGCAGCCGTGTCGCCAGGAGATGTGCGAAGCCGACCTGCAGAAGGCGTCGCTTGTGGTGGCGCTTTTTCGGCCACGGGTCGGGGAAGAAGACATGGATGCCGCTCAGGCTTGCGGGTGCGATCATGTGTTCTATCACGTCGGTGGCGTCGTGCTGGATGATGCGCAGATTGGCGAGCCTGCGAGCCTCGATCATGCGCAGCAGGCTGCCAACTCCGGGCGCGTGCACCTCCACGCCGACATAGTCGATGTTTGGGTTCGACGCCGCGATCTGGGCCGTGGTTTCGCCCATGCCGAAGCCGATTTCCACCACCACCGGGGCATTGCGCCCGAACACCTGGGCAAGTGCCAAGGGTGCTGCGCAGAAAGGCAAGCCATAGACGGGCAGGAGGCGTTCGTGTGCGCTGCGCTGGGCATCGGTCATGCGGCCCTGGCGCAGCACGTAGCTTCGGATCGAGCGATGCGGGATCATGAGGCGCGACGGCAGTGCGTATGGCGTAAACGCAAGCGGACTCGAGACGCCCGAGCGCGCGACCGATCGACCTTCCCCCGGCTTCGCGAGGTGCTCGATCGATTCAGCCCTTCAGCGTGCCGTCAGCGCCCGATGAGACCGGTGGTCGGCGAACTCGGAGCGGCGCAGTAGGGCTTCTTCGCCATACGGCCGGCAAGAAACGCCTCGCGACCCGCTTCGACCGCCTTGCGCATGGCGCTCGCCATCAACACCGGGTCCGACGCGCCCGCGATCGCCGTATTCATGAGCACACCATCGCAGCCAAGCTCCATGGCGATGGCAGCATCCGAAGCCGTACCGACGCCGGCATCGACCAGCACCGGCACCTTGGCGTTGGCAATGATGATCTGCAGATTCCACGGATTGAGAATTCCCATGCCGGAGCCGATCAGTGATGCAAGCGGCATAACGGCGCAGCAGCCGATCTCTTCCAGCCGTCTGGCCAGGATCGGATCGTCGCTGCAGTAGACCATGACCTTGAAACCGTCCTTCACCAGGACTTCGGCGGCCTGGAGTGTTTCCACCATGTTGGGAAAGAGCGTGGCCGGGTCGCCCAGTACTTCCAGCTTGACAAAATCGTGGCCGTCGAGCAGTTCGCGTGCGAGGCGCAAGGTGCGTACCGCATCGTCGGCGGTGTAGCAGCCCGCCGTGTTGGGCAGGATCGTGAACCGGCTCGGCGGAAGGAACTCGAGCAGGCTGGGTTCGTTGGCGTTCTGGCCGATGTTGGTGCGGCGAATGGCCACGGTGACGATCTCGGCGCCGCTCGCGTCGACGGCGGCGCGAGTCTGCGCGAAGTCCCGATACTTTCCTGTCCCCACCAGCAGCCGGGAGCGGAATGTGCGCCCAGCCAAAGCGAGCGAGTCCATTTTGTCGTGCGGGGTCATGTCATTACTCCAACCTCGTGGCGATCACAGTTCTAGCCGCCTCCGACCGCCACCACGATCTCGATCTGGTCGCCGTCGTCGAGCCATTGATCGCCGAAGCTGCTGCGCGGAACAATGTCGCCGTTGCGTTCCAGCGCGATGCGCTTGCCGGTCAGCTCCAGCGCGCCGAGCAAGGCATCGACCTTGAGTGGTGCATCGAAGCGGCGTGGTTTGCCATTGATGGTAAGCGCGATCATGGATGCTACGAGTAAAGACGAAGCGACTGCAAGGAAGTAAAAATTCTAGCACGCACCCGCCGCTGCGGTGGGCACAACCTAACCACCGGGGCTTGGTCGGTGCCTCGTGTCGTTCTAGCGGCGCGGCATCGCGCTCGACCGGGCGGCGATGCGATCGAGTTCGGCCGCTACGCGCTGAATCTCGTCTTCCCAACTCCGATCCCAGGGTTTGCAGAAGCGCCGCACGCTGGGCTGCCAGGGGGAATAGGATTGGCCGAGCCCCAGCCAATCGATGCCCGAGCCGAGCTGCCAGGTCGGAACGCCGACGGCGCCGGCGAGCGCACCGGTAGTCGACGCGACGGCAATGACCAGGTCGAGCGTGCTGATTTGCCGAGTAGAAGCTGAAAATCACACGCGTGCGAACCTTCGTCTTGATCAGCGCCGCGCTCGGCGACGAAGCGAACCGCGGGAAACGAGCGATGCAACAATGCAAGCAGGCGCCGGTCGCACTCGATGCTCAGATCGGCCTGTCGCTCCAGGCTGCAACAGCAACACCTTTACGATGCAATTCGCACCTTGACCTGTAAGCCGATAGACGGGTGTTGCGTGGCTGTCGCATGCCGGCGCCGCCGTGGACTCGTCGTCGCTTCGGTTGCATGCGCAGGATGGCCCCCCTAGAATCGCCCGCACGCGGGTGTAGCTCAATGGCAGAGCAGAAGCTTCCCAAGCTTACGACGAGGGTTCGATTCCCTTCACCCGCTCCACCGCATCATTCTGCGGACTTCCGCAGAAATCCAAGAGAGTCTGCAAGTCGTTGCCACACAAGGACTTTTCCTCTCTTTGACGTTCTGCCGTAGTCCACTGCGATCCGCCTACAGCCGGGACTTTTAAGTCCACAAACAAGTCCATTTTTGCGGGCGCGGCTGATTCCGGATTGTTGATGGAGGGGCGAG
>WYBJ01000071.1 GCA_011525945.1 Burkholderiaceae bacterium
AGCACGACGAAGTCCGACTGGCGCAGGACTTCGTGCAACGCCTCCGGACCGTAAACCTTGTCGACGTGGGCAACGGGGTCGGGGGTGCGCTTGCTGCCGATGATGCGCATGTCGAGCGCGCCCGCCTTGGCTGCAAGCTCCTGCCCGATTGCACCCAGCCCGAGTATGCCGAGTGTCTTGCCGGCGAGCGTGATGGATTGGCGCCGCGTCCAGCGGCTCTCGCGTTGATCGAGCGCGATCGCCATGTAGGGTTTGGTCAGGTGGAACAGCGCGCCCAGGATGTTTTCCGCCACTGCGTCACGGTGCGAACCGCGTGCGCACGAGATCAACACGTCGCGACTCAGCCCGGGCGCTTCGAGCCACGATTCGACGCCCGCGGTCATCGCCTGGATCCAGCGCAGTCGCGGCATGCGCTGCAGATAGCTCCCGGACTGCCATCCGACCAGGACTTCCGTGCGTGCCGCGAGCTCGTCCGGCATCGAGGCATCGCGTTTGAGGTCGTGCAACTCGAAGCGGTCTTCGAGCTGCAACCGGGCCAGAGCGGCCCGGTACGCAGGCGCGTCGTCTACCCAAAGAACGCACACCGGTTTGCCCATCGAACTCTCCTGAACGCGGTTCGCCGCCGATCGATGCCGGCGGCGGTGCAGTGTACCGCATTCGATAGCGATGGCGGATGCGGATCTGGCCGTCGCTTGCGTCGCCTCGTACCTGTGAGAGCCTCGGGACACTAGGATCGCAGCACGTCAATGGGCACGAATGTTCGCTTCCTTCGCGAGCTTACGCGCGGCGGCGGAAAACTTCCCGGCATCGGTGACGAAGGTGAAAGGCTTCATGAGCGTCAGGCGATCCGCGTTTGCTTCTCCGGGCTGTGGGGGCGGCATTGTCGCCTGCGGCGGTGCGTTGGCCCAGGGCCAGGCACGCCGTCACCTCGGGGCGATCCTGGAGAATTCGTGGGCCAATCGGCTGGATGCCGGAGCGAGGTTGCAGACGGGCTTGGCATAAAGCCACAATGGCGCCTCGATACAGCGAGCGACACCGCGATGGAGCGGCTGCGAATTGTCGATTCACATACGGGCGGCGAACCGACGCGGGTGGTGGTCGCGGGCGGGCCCGATCTGGGGCGGGGCTCGATTGCTTTTCGTCGCGACCGCCTGCGGAGCGAGTTCGACCGTTACCGCCGCGCCGCCGTCGGCGAACCTCGCGGTTCCGAGGTCATCGTGGGGGCGTGGTTGCTTGCGCCCGAGGATGCATCGTGCGCGGCCGGGGTCATCTACTTCAACAGCGCCGGTTACCTTGGCATGTGCGGCCACGGCACCATCGGCTTGATCGCGACTCTAGCGCACCTGGGGCGAATCGGGCCGGGCGAGCACCGCATCGAGACACCGGTAGGTATCGTCACCTGCACCCTGCACGAAGACGGTGACGTAAGCGTGCGCAATGTGCCGAGTTGGCGTGCGCGCAAGAACGTGACTGTCGAGGTGCCCGAGTGGGGGACGGCGATGGGCGATGTCGCCTACGGCGGTAACTGGTTCTTTCTGGTGGCACAGCATGAGCAGGACCTGACGCTTGCAAACGTCGTGCAGCTCAGCGACTTCTGCGCGCGCATTCGTCGCGAGGTCAATGCGCGCGGATTCCCCCAAGTCGATCATGTCGAGCTGTTCGGCCCGCCGCTGATCGCTGGCGCCGATTCGCGCAATTTCGTGCTCTGTCCGGGCAACGCGTACGACCGATCGCCATGCGGAACCGGCACGAGTGCGAAGCTCGCCTGCCTCGCCGCCGACGGCAAGCTGGCGGAGGGAGCGGCCTGGGTGCAGGAAAGCATTCTCGGCAGCACCTTCACCGGCTCGTACCGGTGGCTGGATCGTGCGGCCGGTAAGGTGGCGCCCGTCATCCGTGGCAGGGCATTCGTGAATGCGCAGGCGACCCTTCTGCTCGACGAGCGCGATCCGTTCTGCTGGGGCGTGGGTTGATTTGAGCGGACGCTACGTGAAGCCACGCCTATCGTTGTGCACGAGCCGCCGCCGGAGCGCGTAGCGCGGAGCGTATCGACCAGCACCGCCGGTGGTCGGCTCGATGCACGGGCTGGGTAGCGCCATCACGGCGCTTCGATGAGCTCTTCAAGATACAGAGCCGCAGCTTCGCGGAGATCCGATACGGCATCTTCGATGGTTTCGCCTTGGGTCGCGGCGGCGTTGGTCGATGCACGGAGCCGGCTTTCGACGGAACACCGAGGTGAGTGTGCGGGAAGCGAGCTGCGATTGGCCTAACGGGCGCCCGCGCTTTCGAGAATCTCGACCATTTCGCGGTAGCGCCGCGATTTCGCAAGCTTGAGCGGCGTCTGGCCATTGCGATCGGCGAGCTTCGTGCTCGCGCCGGCTTTGACGAGTGCGCGTAGCGTCTCGATGTGGCGGATGCCTCCGTCGCCCAGCACGATGGCCTCGATCAGTGCGGTCCAGTGCAGGTTGTTGACATGGTCGAGTGGAGCGCCTGCGGCGATCAACTGCTGTACGACGCCTGCGTGTCCGAGGTGCGCTGCGGCGATGAGCGCCGTACCGTCGTAGCGGCTGGTGACGAGCTTCGCGCTAGCCCCGAGCGCGAGCAGCGTGCGCAGCGTCTCCTCGTCGCCCGCCACGGCCGCGATGGTGACCGCGTCGTAGCGGTCGTTCTCGAGCAGTTCCAGCTTGGCGCCGGCCTGCGCGAGTTGCCGGATCGCCTCGCGCTGGCGCGCGAAAGTCGCCACGTGCACGGGCGTGCGGCCATGGCCATCGCGTGCATCCAGGCGCGCACCCTCGGCGACGAGTTTACGAATCTGCGCGAGATCGCCTTGGTGCGCGGCGGCATGGAGCCCGCTGTAGGTCGCGATTTCTGCGGGCGCGGGCGGCACCTGGGCGGCCGCCGGCGCTCCCCAGCCGAGCGCGGCGCC
Source organism: Burkholderiaceae bacterium (assembly GCA_011525945.1). Taxonomy (GTDB): domain Bacteria; phylum Pseudomonadota; class Gammaproteobacteria; order Burkholderiales; family WYBJ01; genus WYBJ01. The sequence goes on from WYBJ01000071.1 coordinate 2,924, forward strand.
AAGCGCGATCGCCTGCACGGTGCAGCGTTTCCTGCCCTCGATCCGCTCTCGATTCATGGCGAGCCTCTGTGAAAATGGCGCTACTTAAACGACTCCCTGACCCGTTCTCCTCCGGTGGGCTTAAACTACGCGCAATCGCCCGATTCGAATAGACCGGATACCGCGCCGTGGATGCATCGACAAGTCAGCAAGTCACGAGCGCCCGCAGGATCCGTTCTACATCGCTTCGCTATTCCCGCACAGTCACTCACAAGCCAGCATGGCCTCGCGCACCGCATACAAAGCCATCATCCTGAGCGCCGGGCAGGGCAGCCGGCTCCTGCCCCATACCGAGCACGTTCCCAAGTGTCTGCTGGCATTGAACGGGTGCAGCTTGCTCGAATGGCAGCTGCAAAATCTCGCCGAGGCGGGTGTCCAAGAGGCCGTGGTCGTGACCGGCTTTCGCGACGACCTCGTGCGCCAAGAGATCGAGAGCCGCGCGCCTCGGTCCATGCAGGTCAGCACGCTCTTCAATCCCTTCTACAAGCTCGCCGACAATCTGGCGAGCTGCTGGATGGCGCGCGCAGAGCTCGCCGGCGCCTGCCTGATTCTCAACGGCGACACCTTGTTCGAGCCGGAAATCGCGCGCCGGCTGCTGGCGGCGCCGGACGCCCCGATCACGGTTACGATCGACCGCAAGTCAGCCTACGATGCCGACGACATGAAGGTGCACGATCATGGCAGCCGCATGATGGCTATCGGCAAGGCGTTGCCGGCGGGCGAGGTGACGGGCGAATCGATCGGCTTCCTGCGCTTCAATGCCGCGGGCGCCGCCCGGTTCGTCGCCGAGCTCGAGCACATCATGCGCACCCCGGAGGGCGCGAAGCTCTGGTATCTGTCGGCGATCGATCGCCTGGCGAAAGCCGGGGTGGATGTGCGCGTGGCGTCGATCGAGACGCTGCAATGGGCCGAGCTCGACTTTTCCGCCGATCTCGCGCGCTGTCGCGCAATCGCTGCTGCTTGGATCGCCCGGCGCCCGCTCGCCGATCGAAGTGAGTCAGGATTCGGTTTGGACGCGCCCCTCTCCCTGCGGGAGAGCGGGCGCGGGTGAGGGAGTCGTCGGCGCGGCGCGTGATCTCCCCCACCGTCGGTCCCTTTCCATGAACTTGCCCGCATCAGCGGGCACACGACGCTCGCCTCTGTCCCTGGGAAGGGGTTGGGGGTGAGGGAAGACAAGCCGCCGGATCCGAGCTCAGAGCTTATCCGCGAGCGCGCGTACGAGCTCGAGATCGGCCGGCTTGTCGACGTCGATCGCCGCGCGCCCGTCGGCCAACTCCACGGCGCGAATGCTCGTGCCGGAAAGCGTCCCCAGCCGCGCGAGCGCATCGTCGAGGCGCAGTCGGCCGAGGCGGTAGCGCAGCGCCGCGCCGATTCCCAGGCGCAGCATCATCTTGAGCGGTGCTTTGCGATGCGCCTCGATCTCTCCCCAGAGGCGCACGGCGCGTTCGGCGCTGGGGCGCTGGAAGCAAAAGAGATTGCAGCCCGAGTAATCGCCATCGGCGAAGCGAAGGTAGGTGCGTTGCGTTGCAGGCGCGCACGCGACTACCGCGTCCTTGCGCGCGAGCGCGAGGGTCACATCGGCCTCGGGCGGGCAGGCGTCGAGAAACGCACCCAGCCACTGCGGCATGAGCAGTGCATGATCGGCGGTGGTGACGACGAGCGGCGTGCCCTCGCGCTCGAGCACGGCAGCCACGCTGGCGCTCGGGCTGTACGCGGCCGGTACGATGGCAACCGGTTTCGGGCATCGTGGGGCGCGTAGCCCGGGTAGCGCCGATAACGCTTCCGGGCGCTCGATCGCGATGAGGATGCGGCTCACGGCGGGTACGGCGGCCAGTGCAGCCACGACGCGCTCGATCATCGTAGCACCGGCAACCTCGATCAGCGCCTTATGACTCACGCCGGCATATCTTGCGAGGGGATCGCCGTCTGGCCGGCTGCCGGCGAGCACGAGGGCACTGAGCCCGTTCTCCGCCTTCAAGCGAGCGCCTTCTGGTAGATCCGGTAAGTCTTGTAGGGAACCGCGCCGAGCGTTTCGATCACGCGCCGCATCGGCCGGTTGTCCTCCAGGATCCAGGAAAGCTCGACTTGCCGCACGCCGCGCGCTCGGGCGCCCGTGCGCAGCCGCTCGATGATGCCGTACGCAAGTATGCCGCCGAGCACACCACCCTGGTACTGCGGTCGGATACCCATGAGCGGAACGCGTGCGGAGCGGGTTCCGCGCTTCAAGCGCACGAGCAGGCGCAACCAATTGAGCGGTAACAGACGGCCGTCGAAGCCGGCGATCGCCTCGTTGAGGTTCGGCAGCAGAATCCCGAATCCCACCGCTTTGCCGTCGATCTGTGCAATCGCGACACAACTCGGTTGAATCAAGGGCTTCAACGCCTTCGCCATGTGGCGGATCTCAGCCGCGGTGAACGGAATGAAGCCCCAGTTCGCGGACCAGGCGGCGTTGAAGATCTCGGTGACGAGGTCGAACTCCTCGATGTAGCGGCGCATGTCGAGGGTGCGTACCGCGATCGCTCCGGGTGCTCGCGTATCGATGAGCCGGCGCGCGGCCGGCGGCAGATCGCGTTCGAGGTCGTACAGGTAGGCGATCGTGTCCTTCGCCTTGGCGTAGCCGCAAGCTTCCAGGCGCCGCGCCGCGTACGGCGGATCGTGCGCCATCATCATCATCGGCGGCGTGCCGAAGCCGTCGACGAGCAGGCCGCTTTCCTCGTTGATGGATAGATTGAAAGGGCCCAGTGCGCGATTTCGTCCGCGCGCAGACAGCCACGCCTCGGCTGCGCCAAACAGTGCCGCGAACGTGTCGGCGTCATCCTCGGCCGCGATCAGCCCGAAGTGGCCGTCCGCGTCCGGTGCGAGCCGGTCGACCTGGGCGCTAATGCGCCCGACATCCCGGCCTGCGCGTTGCGCCAGGAAGAACTGCGCTTCGGCGTGCTGAAAGTAGGGGTTGTGCCGCGGCGAGAGCGCCTGACTGCGCTCCAGATGCAGCGGCGTGACAAAGCACCGATCGGCCGCGTACAGTCGCGCGGGCAAACGGATGAAGCGATCGAACTGCGAGCGCGTGCGCACCGGGACTACGGTTACGCCGCTCATCGGGGCTTGGAGCTCGCCGCGGGTGGGAACAGGAACCCGACCCAGACGGTTCGCAGCGTATGCCAAGCGAATGTCAGTGCCTGCCAGGCCGTGACCAGGATCAGTCCCGCGTCGCCAGTGCCGAGTGCGAGCGCGATCGCCATGATCGTCATGGTGATGTTGCGGCGCGCGATCACGGCGCGTGCCAGCGCGTCGAGGCGCGTGGCCGCATGAAGCGCGGACCCGAGCTTGTATCGGGCGATCCCGAGCACCAGTCGGTCGGCGACATAGAACACGATCAGCCATACGGCGGCGAGGTACATCGGATCGGCGAGCGTGCGCGCCCCCAGGCCCCAGGCCCAGGCGAAATACCAGAACGGCGGGTGCACTTGATCGAGTCCGTGGTCGAGAACGTTGCCGATCTTCGACTCGGTGAGCATCAGGCGCGCCACCTTGCCGTCGACGCTGTCGAGCACGCTCATGGCGTAGGCGCACACGAAGCCGGCGAACCAATGTCCACCCGCCCACAGCGGTACGGCTGCGAATGCGAGCACTACCGACAGCGCCGTCAGCACGTTGGGGTGGACGCCGAGTGCGGTGCACACGCGCACGAGCGGCCAGACCAGCGGCGGATACACCCAGCGTGTCAGCAGGTCGGTCGAGCCTTTGTAGTTATCCCAGAAGAGCTGGCGCTCGAGCCGCCTGCGTGTGTCGGCATCCTCGACCACGTACTGCCACCAGGGAAGCGTGCGGCGCAGCTTGTCGATGTAGGCCGGGAAAGCGCGCTCGTCCAAAGGCGCGATCTTGCCGCCGGCGAGCAACGCATCGGCCACCGCGCTCAACGTGGTTGCTTCAGCGGGAATGGCGTCGGCGTGCGAGCGATCCAGGCACAGGGCGGCGGCGCGCTGCGCGCCTTCGCCGCGCGCCGCCACACAGGGGCGAGCCGAAGCAAGAAAGCGGATCAGACGCGGGTCGGTGACGTGCGCGCCATCCACGGCGACGAGCGCTCCGCGAGCGTCGCGTAGTGCGCGCCGCAGCCGTTCGCCCAGCGGCGCCGTGCCGCAATCGGCACGCGCGCGGGGCCAGGCAGACTGTGCCGCACCGGCGCCGGACAGCATCACCGAATCGCCGGGCGCCAGATGACCGACGCTACGGCGCAGGCGCTCGAGTGGCGGCACGCCGAAGAGCGCTTGCGCCCGCGGCAGATTGCTTGTTTCGATCCAGAGGTTCATCGGCGTTCGGCGAAATGAAGCTGCAGCAGTCCGATCGCGGAGAATAGCAGCGGCGCGGCGAGCGCGGCGACGACCGCGGGTATGCGTCCCGTCGTTCCGAGTGCAGCCATGAAGCCGTCGCACAGCAGGAATGCGAGGCCAAGCCCAAGGGCAAGCAGCAGGGCGCCGGCTTCGTTGTTGCGACGCGGCAGCCCGCGCGCCGCCGGCAATGCGAGCAACAGCATGATGAACGGCGCAAGCGGCAGCACGAACGAACGCACGAGTGCCGTCTGGTAGTAGCTCAGCGGCTGACTTGCGATGCGCTCGCCTCCGAGCACATCGATCAGCGCCGCGCTGGAGAGGTTCGGGCGCGCGATGTTGGCGCGGCGAACGTCATCCGGAGTGAGATTGGTCTGCCAGAGCGATATCGGTTCATCGGCACGAGGAACCGTCGCGCCCGGAACGACCAGTCGCTGGACACCTTCGAGCCGCCAGGCGCCGTGTTGCCATTGCGCGGACCGCGCTGCGATGCGCTCGGTGAGCAGGGTATTGTCACCGCGGACGTAAATGCGAACGCCGCCGAGGCGTTCGCCGTCGGCGGATGCGGTCAGATAGGATACCGGTCCCGTACTGGTGCGAAGCCAGCTCGGTTGCGGCGTATCATCGCGCGGCGCCGTGGCGGTCCACCAGGACTGCAACGCGGCTTCGGTATCGGGTACGACGGCTTGCGACAAGGCGATGTGCGTCATCGCCACGACCAGCGGAACGGGCAGCAGGTAGACGACGATCTGTTTCAGATTGACCCCGGCGGTGCGGATCGCGATCATCTCGTGGTGTCGGGCCAGGTCGTAAAATGCCCACATCGCACCGAGCAAGGCGGCGAGCGGCAGTGCCACTGTGATCTGGCTTGGCGCGCGCAGCGCGGCGTAGTACGCAAGCCCCTCGATGCCGAGGCCGCGATCGAGCACATCGGTGGTCATGTCCATCAGCTCGAGCGCTTGCATGAGTGCGATGAAAAAAATCGCAAGCAGCACGGTGTGTACAGCCACGCGCCGGCGCAGGTAGGCAGCGAGCGCGCCGTTCATCGCCGCCTCCCGCGCGCGAGGCCACGCGCATGCCGCAACGCTTCGCCCAGCCGGCTCTCGGCCCGGGTGAGCGGATTGTCGCCGGGCCAAGCGAGACTCGCGCGGAACAGCCAAAGGCAAAGCAGCGCGAATGCGACGAGCGGCAGCCACACCGACACTACGGCATCGGCGCGACCCGATTCAGCCAGGCTTTCGCCAAACTGCAGGCTGTGGTTGAGCACCAGCAAGGCGAGCGCGGTGAATACGGCGCCGGCGGCACGCCGGCCGCGTTTTGCCGCCATGCCGAGCGGAATGGCGAGCAGCGGCAGCAACGGCAGCACCGCCGAGCGTGCGAGGCGGCCGTGGAATTCACCCGCGAGGCGGGACGGGGCGATATCGGTTGCACCGCCGTGCATGTCGGCCCAGAGCTCGGGCAGCGTGAGCTCGCGCACCGAACCGCCGCGGGGGCGAAAAGTTGGCGCCTTGGGATTGAAGTCCGCGTTGATCACCGCTTTCGTGAAGCGACCGAACCACGCCTTGCCCGGTTCGTACTCGCGCACGAGCAGGCCGTCTTCGAGTTCGAGCAGCAGGCGTCCGTCATCCGCGGGCACGAGTTCGCCTCGAGGCGCGGTCGTGATTTCCTCGCCGTCGCCCACGCGCCGCTGCACGAACACGCCTTGCAGGTGGCGCTTGTCGGGCGCGACCGCCTCGGCGTGGAAGACGAAGCCGCGGCCCGCCTTGCCGAAGCGATTCTCTTCCACTCGGGCATCCCAGCGGGCGTTCAGCGCCGCGTATACCTCGGCGCGGTAGGCGTAGCGGCTGAGCGGCTGCAGATGGCCGAAGAGGTAGAGGCTGAACACGGCGAGCCCGACGGCGAACACGAAGTACGGCGCAGCCACACGCACGAGCGAGCGGCCAGAGGCGAGCACGATGTCGAGCTCGCTATCGTCGCTCAATCGAGCGAGTGCGAGGAACATGGCGACCGTGAAAGCCGCCGGCAGAGCGAGGCCGAGATAGTGCGGCAGCAGGTGCGCCGCCATGCGGAACACCGATGTGACCGGAGCGCCCGTGGCCGCGACCAGATCGAACAGCCGCAGCAGGCGCTCGAGCAGTTGCGCAACCAGGATTGCGCCGAGGACGAAGCCGAGCGGGCCCATGAGGGCCCGCAACAGGTAGAAGTCCAGCCGGTACCCGCCCCTGGGCCGCAACGTGAGATCTCGACGCCTACGGGGCGGCTTGGCGCCAGGCCTGGCGCAACTCCCCCACCAGTGCGTCGCTGGCGGCAGCGTCCGGGACGACAGCAGGTTCCAGCATGGGCGGCCCCGGCCAGCCCGCGTCCGGGTAGTCCGCGCCCATGAAGCTGCGCTTGCCCGAATAACGCGGTATGACGTGAAAGTGCACGTCCGGGTCCACCATCATCAGCATGAGGTAATTGATGCGTTCGTAATTCGTATACGCGCGCAGCATGTGCTCCGTCTTGCGCACCACCTCGCGCAGTTCGGCAAAAGCTTGCGGGCTCGCATCGGAAAACGCGATCACCGGCTCGCGGCACACCAGCACGAGCGAGCCGAGCGTGGGCTGCCTGGGCCGCAGCAGCACGCTCCAGCGCTCGGTTTGCGCGATGCGAGTCGAAGGATCGCCGAACTTGATCTCGGTTGCGTTCGCCATGGTCAGGCCACCGTTTGTTGCAGCCGCATCGGGCTCGAGCCGATCTGCTCCGGGGCGGCGTGTGGACGTGTCGTCGGGCGCGGAAGGCAGACTCGATAGCAGCCCGAATCGACGAAGCGCGCCTCGGCCATCGACCATTGGCGCACGGCGACCTCGACGGCACCCGCAGCCGAGAATCGTAGCCGGTGCCAGCGCGCGGCCTCGTCGCCCGCACTGGCTCGTGCAGTGGACGACGGCACGCACAGGCACGGAATCATGCCGCGCATCGCCCGCGGGCCCGGCAACGCGTCGAGCCGGGCGGCATGCGCATGGCCGTGCAGCACGAGCTCGGCGCCGGCGCGCTCGAGCACCGCGCAAAGTGCAGCCCGGTCGGCGAGCGCGCGGCGCCAGCCCACCGCGCCGGCGGCCACGGGGTGATGTACGGCTACGATGCGTATGCGGCCGCTGCGCGCTTCGGCGTTGAGCGCGCTCTCCAGATGCGCAAGCTGGTGCGCGCCGATGCGCCCGCGAGCGAGTCCGGGTGCAGTCGGCCGTGCCGAATTGAGACCGATCAGCGCCAGACCTCCCCGATGATGAACGAAGGGCCAGCGACCGTCTGTGCTGGTCCATGCCGACCAGCGGCCCAGCCCCTCGGACTCGGCAACCGGAACCAGGGCATCGTGGTTGCCCGGCACGATGCTGATGCGATCGGCGGGTGCGAGCGCTTGCAGCCACGCCGCCGCACGCGTGAACTCCTCGGGTAGTGCGAAGTTCGTGAGATCGCCCGTGATCACGATATGGTCGAGCGCGGCCGCGCGCAACTCTGCGCTCAGCGCGGCGAGGATCTCCTCGCTTTGCACGTTGCGCCGGCGCCGCCACGCCCATGCACTCAACTGGCGCTTCGACAGTCGCTGCCGCAACCGCAGCTGCGGCTCGAACGGCAGGTGCAGGTCGGAGATGTGCGCAAGGGTGAAGGAATTCATCGATAATGCTCGCCTTTGCGAAGCAGGACGATTGTGCCATACATTGCGCGCGCGGCGCGCCGTTGCCAACCATGAGTGAGGTGTCCGGACACATCGTCGGCGAATCAGCGCTGCATATCTGGGGCCTGCCGTCCGCAGCGCGCTTGCGCCGGCAGCTCGAGCGCGCCGGCGCGCTCGCGGCGCGCGCCGAGCGTGGGGTGTGGCTGCGCGCGGACTGGGTGTACGACCAGCCGATCGTACGCGCGCTCGTCGCGACTCGCGAGAACTGTGCCCTGGTCGCGGCCGACGGCCGCTGCGTGGCGCTGAGCGTCACGGGCGAGCGGCACGCCGAGGCCGAGCCCACGCTCGCCGCGTACGGGGTTCCCGGGGGCGTGCGCGCCGTGAGCGTCGCGCAACTCGCCGGCAGCTACGACGACAAGCTGCGCAAGCGCGAGGCGCCTTATCTCATGCCGCTCTCGCCGCAGACGCTGCCGGCGATCGAACGTCGCATCTTCGGCGCAGCGTACAAGGGCGTGACCGATGCCGTTACGCTCTACCTCTGGCCGGCGCCGGCGCGGGCGGTGACACGCTTTTGCGCGCAGCACGCGATTACGCCCAACCAGGTGACGTTCGCGAGCCTGCTGCTGGTTTTGGCGGCGATGTGGCTTTTCTGGACCGGACATTACGGCCTGGGCCTCGTTTGCGCATGGGTGATGACATTCCTCGACACGGTCGACGGCAAGCTTGCACGCGTCACGCTCACGTTCACCCGCTTCGGTGACGTGTTCGATCACGGCATCGACCTCATCCATCCGCCTTTCTGGTGGTGGGCGTGGCTCGTGGGGCTGCCGGCGGTGGGCCTGGCGCTCGACCATGCGTCCGTGGTTCTTGCGGCGATCGTCGCGGGCTACGTGGCACAGCGCCTGGAGGAGGGCGCGTTCATCGCCTGGTTCGGGATGGACATGCATACCTGGCAGCGCTTCGACAGCCGTTTTCGTCTGATCACCGCCCGGCGCAATCCCAACCTGCTGATCCTGACGTGCTCGGCGGCCGCGGGCAGACCGGATGTCGGTATCGTAGCGGTTGCGCTCTGGACCGTGTTTTCGCTCGGTGTGCACAGCGTGCGTCTGGCACAGGCGGGGCTGGTGCGCCGTCGGGGGCCGCTGCGCTCGTGGCTCGCGTCCTGAAATCCGGCACACACCCGCATGCGGCGCTCGCTGCGCTGATCGAACCGGAGCTCGATCGCGTCCTGCCGCGCGAAGTCGCCGCGTTCGCCGAGCGACTCGCGGCGCGCGCCGGCGCCAAGACCGCGGCAGTGCTCTTCTATGGCTCGGCGTTGCGCGACCAGGCGCTCGATGGCTTGCTCGATTTCTATCTGCTGGTCGATCGAGCGCGTGCGTGGCCCGGTTCGTGGCTCGCCGCGGCGGCCATGCGCGTATTGCCGCCCAATGTCGGCTACGCGGAAGAGGAATTCGGCGGGCGAATGCTGCGCGCCAAGTACGCCGTCATGACTTTGGCGCAGTTTCGCCGTGCGATGGCAGCGCGCTCGCTCGACACGACGCTCTGGACGCGCTTCTCGCAGCCGTGCGCCTGCGCCTATGCACGCAGCGACGACGATCGCGATGCGGTGCTCGATGCCGCGTGCGCGGCCACGCTGGCGGCGGCGTACTGGGCGGCCGTGGTCGGACCCGATCGCGGCGAGCCCTCGGCGTACTGGAACGCGCTCTACGCCCGCACCTACGAGCTCGAGCTCAGGGTGGAGTCGGCGCGGCGCAGCGACTCCGTGCTCGCCGGGGCGAGCGAGCGCTATGCGCGCCTGCTGCCCGTGGCGTGGCACGCTGCTGGCGTCGCATTCGAGACGCACCGCGATGAATTGCGCCGGCTGCTCGCGCCAAGCGATCGTGCCGCTGCCCTGCGACGATGGGCACTGCGACGCCGGCTCGGGCGGGCGCTCAATTTGCTGCGGCTCATGAAAGCGGCGCTCACGTTCGAGCGTCCGCTCGATTACGTCGCATGGAAAGTCGAACGCCATTCGGGCGTACGGCTCGACTTCGCGCCATGGCAACGGCGCTTTCCTCTGCTCGCCGCACCCGGGCTTTACTGCCGTTTGCGCCGCCGCGGCCTGCTCCGTTAGCACCGAAGCAGCGATGTCGCCGCGGCCCGTTTCGCGAGCGGGGCCGTGAGACTACGCTCATCGCATCGTCGGGCGCTCGGCGAGCCAGCCGGCGGCCCGGTACCAGGCCACCGCATCCGCAAACCCGGATTCGAGCTCGAACCGAGGACTCCAGCCCCTGGGCCTGGCCTGCTCGTTGACAGACACCGACCAGTCGAGATGGGAGATTTCACGCAGCTTGTGCGAATTGAGCATCGTCGGCGTGCCCAGCAAACGCCCCAGATCTCCCGCCCACGCGGCCGTACGCAGCAACGCCCGCGGCATCCGCACGAGCCGTGCATGCGGATTGCCGACGGCACGCGCGCCCGCGCCCAGAATCTCGCGCCAGTCGTAGCCTTGCGCTCTCGCGTCGGTTGCCGCCAGCACCTCGCCCTCGGGCTTGGCTGTCGCCAGCGCGACGATGAGGGCGGCGAGATCGCGCACGTGAATGAGCGCCACGCGTGCCTGCGCCGAGGCGGGTAGCGCGACGATGCGATGACGCGCCAGGCGAAACAAGCGCAGCGTCTCCGGATCGGCAGGACCGTACACCGCGGCGGGACGCAGCACCGTCGCCTGCGCCCCGAGTATTTCGCGCACCGCGTCCTCGCCCGCGCGCTTGCTCGCGGCGTAGTCGGACAGACACGGTTCGCGTGCGGCGAGCGTGGAAACGTGGACGAAATGCGCCCGGGGCGCAAGTCGCCGTGCGCTGCCGGCAAGCGCTGCGCTCGCCGCGGCGTTGACCTGGAAGAAATCCCGCCGGCGCGCCGCCTTGATGAGCCCGGCGACATGGATCACCGCGTCTGCGCCGTCGACCAGACGCTCGAGCGCGGACGCATCGGCCAGCGCGCCGGCCACGACTTCGGGACAAATCCCGTGCCAGTCCGCGTCGTGCGGTTCGCGCCGCACGAGCATGCGCAGCCGCCACCCGGCGTGCGCGAGCGCGGGCACGAGATGGCGGCCGATGAAGCCAGTTGCGCCGGTCAGCGCCGCAAGCGGCGCGCCGGAGTCGGCCGGTTCTGTCGCGATCATGTCGTCACGAGGCGGGCGGCGAATGCCGGTGGCTTGATGATGCGGCGCATATTACTATCGACGCGCTGGAACCGTATTCCCGCGCCACCGCTCGCCGCGCGGGCGTGCCTTTGCCATCATCTGACGCGCCGACCATGTCCTCTCCTCTGCGAAATCAAGATGCGCTCCCGCTACTGCAAACGGCCGAAGCGCTTGGCGTCGAGTGCCTGACGTTCGGTGTTGCGCCCGGTGTCGCGCCGAACGGCAAGCCGCCGGTGCGCATTTTCCTCGGCACCGAGGAGGCGCAGGGCCGTGCCGAGCGCGTGTTTCTTTACACCGTACACAAGCATCGCGATGCCGCGCGCGTCTACCAGGTCTACCTCATGAAGGAGCTGCCGGGGTTCGATCGGCGCACCTGGCGCACCGGTTTCACGCAATACCGCTTCGCGATCCCGGAACTCGCAGGCGGGCACGGCCGGGCGATCTACAACGATGTCGATCAGATCTACCTCGCCGATCCGGCGGCGCTGTTCGATCTCGACCTGAAAAGCTGCGGTTACCGCGCAGTCGCCGCCAACGACACCTCGGTGATGGTGATGGACTGCGCGCGCATGCTGCCGTGGTGGAACGTCGGCGCTGCGCGGGCAAGCGGCAAGCGCGAGCTGGTGGATGCGCCCGCTGCCGAGCCCGGGCTTTGGGGCGTGCTCGATGGCGATTGGAATGCGCGCGATTTCGAGTATCGCCGCGGCGCATCGAAGCTCCTGCACTACACGACGCTGCACCTGCAACCTTGGCGACCGACGCCCGGGCAATATTCCTACCACCCGCACCCGCTCGCTTCGCTGTGGCAGCACCTCGAGCGCGAAGCCGATGCGATGCACTACCAGCCGTTCACGCAGGCGCATCCGAGCGCGGCGTATCGCCGCTTGCTTTCGGCAGGACAGGCGCCGCTGCTGCCTGCAGCGGGTGAGACGGTGAGCGTTGGCGAGAACCTCGAACGCTTGCCGGCGCAGGATCGCGCATGGTTTCTGGATGCCGTGTTCGCTCGGGCGCAAGCCGCGGTGCAACTGCGGGTGGACGTTCGCGCGGCGATTACGCCGGCGGACCGCGCGCCGGTGCTGCGAATCACGGCGCCGGCGCAGTGGTGGCGCGAAGGTCTCGCGCAGGCCGCGGAGCACCGCCCCGAGGTCGCGTGGACGCTCGATCTCATCGAGCGCGACGGCACGCGCAGCTTCCACTACCAGCCGCCACGGGGTGCGCCGCGCGTCTGGGTTCTGCTGGGCCGTCACGAGGGTGACAATCGCCAGTTGCTCGCGCTCGCCGAAGCGCTCGGCTGGCCCTTCGAGACGCGCAGACTCGACTTCAAGCGCCACCGCATCCTGCCCAACTGGCTGCAAGGCGGCTCGCTCGCGCAACTCGATCGTATCCGCTCCGAGTCACTGGGTCCGCCTTGGCCCGACCTCGTCCTCGCCTGCGGCCGGCGCAGCGCACCGGTCGCGCGCTGGATCGGCCGCCGCTCCGCGGGTACGGCGCGTCTGGTGCACCTCGGGCGCCCGCAAGCGCCGCTGGCGGCATTCGACCTCGTCGTCACCACGCCGCAGTACCGCCTGCCCGGGCGCGACAACGTGGTGTACAACGTGCTCCCGCTCAACCGCACGATGCCGGGAGCGAGTGCGCGTGCCGCGGCGTCATGGGCGCCGCGGCTCGAACACCTGCCGCGGCCGTGGATCGCACTGCTCGTCGGCGGCAACAGCTCTTCAAGCGAGCTGAGCACGGCCGTCGCGAGTCGACTGCGCGATCAAGCGGAAGCGCTCGCGCGCGAACGCGGCGGCTCGCTTCTCATCGCCACCAGCCCGCGCACGCCGCCGCCGGCAGCGGACATCGTGCTCGCGGATTCTGCCGTGCCTGGCGTGCGCTACCGTTGGCGCGCGCGCGATCCCGACAATCCCTACGCGCTGTTTCTCGATCGGGCCGACGAGCTGATCGTCACCGGCGACAGCGCCTCGATGCTCGCCGAGGCATGCGCGTCGGGCCGCCCGGTGCATTACGTCGCTCTGCCCTGGCCGGCAAGACGCAGGCGTCTTGCCCTGGCTGCGCTGCGGTTGCTAGCGGGTCGGCAAGACCGGCTCGGCGAGCGTGGTACGCCCAAGCAGCAGGGCCGCATCGGCCGCTGGCGTGACCGGCTCCTTGCTGCTGGAGTGCTGCGGCCCCCGCGCGATCTCAGCGCCCTGCACGAGGCATTGCGCTGGAGCGGGCTCGCGCAGCCGCTCGGAGAACCGGGTTCGCCGCTGCCCGGGGCTTGCGACGATCTCGAGCGCACCGTGGCCGCGGTGCGTCGGCTGCTCCTGAGTGGCCGCGCCGCGCGATCATGACGCGGCTTGCATCGGTTCGCACGCTCGCCGCGCAGGCGAGGCGGATCACTTTGCTGCTGCCATCGCTGGCGGCCGGCGGTGTGGCCCGCTCGGTGCTGCATCTTGCCGGTGCGTTCGACGATGCCGGCCGGTCGGTCGATCTCGTGCTGTGCAAGGCCGAGGGCCCCAATCTCTCGAGCGTGCCCGCCGGTGTCAACGTCGTGACGTTGCGGCGCGAGAGTCCGATCGCCGCTCGCGCGCGGCTGCTACGGCTCGATCCGCGCGGCGCGGCGGCGATGGCGCGCCCTGCCTTGTTTGCCTGGCGTCCGGCTCCGGTCCAGCCCTATCTCGCCGACCTGGCGCGCTATCTAGATCGGGTACGACCCGACGTGCTGCTGTCGGCAAAGACACCGACAAATCTGCTCGCGCTCTGGGCGCAGCGCGCGAGCGGGGGCGCTACGCGCGTGGTGGTTGCCGAGCACACGCAGTTGTCGCAATCGATCGCGCGCGAGCGCAAGTGGCGCTGGCGTTACATCGCGCCGTTGGTGGCGCGCGCGTATGCCGGCGCGGACGCGATCGTGTGCGTGTCGGACGGCGTCGCCGACGATCTCGCCTGTACCGCGCGATTGCAGCGCTCGCGTCTGAGCACGATCTACAACCCGGTCGTGACGCCGGAGCTTGCGCTGCGCGCTGCCGAAGCCCCGCCGCATGCCTGGCTCGATGCGAGCGCCGATGCGGGCGTGCGTCGAACCGCGCATCCGCCGGTCCTCGTCGCCGCGGGTCGGCTGGTCGCGCAGAAGAACTTCGCGCTGCTGCTGCATGCGTTCGCGCGGCTACGCTCGCAGCGCCCGGCGCGTTTGTTGATCCTGGGCGAGGGGCGCGAGCGGCCGAAGCTGGAGGCGCTCGCTCGCGAGCTCGGCATTGCCGCCGATGTCGCCCTGCCGGGCCATGTGGCCAATCCGTATGCGGCTTTCGCGCGCGCCAGCACGTTCGTGCTCTCGTCGGATTGGGAAGGATTGCCGACGGTGCTGATCGAGGCGCTCGCCTGCGGTTGTCCCGTCGTGAGCACCGATTGCCCGAGCGGCCCGGCCGAGATTCTGCAACACGGGCACTACGGTGCGCTCGTGCCGATGGGAGACGCCACCGCGCTCGCGCAAGCGATGGCGGCCACGCTCGAGCGACCTCCGGCAGTCGAGCTGCTGCGTGGCCGCGCGCAAGCATTCACGCTGCAACGGAGCGCCCAGCGCTACCTCGAGCTGCTCGATGGACTCTTTTTGCGTGCGCCCGCGTAACGCGTGCGTTTGCTGCTACGATGCCGCGAAAGAGAAGGGCCTTCACCGTGCAGCTGCCCGCCGGGCGCTTCGCAAATCTCATCGTCGCTTCGACCTTCTACCACGTCATACTCGCTTGCCTGATCGCGCGCGATGTGCGCTTCGCAGGCGCGAGCGCGCTGGTTCTACACATGGGCCGCGAGCAGATGGCGGCGTTGTACGAGTCGCTGGCGCGATCGACGGACAGCCCGTTTGCAGCGACGGTCGCGATGCATCCGGGCGAGGGCGGCAAGGCAGCGCGCGAGCGTGCCCAGGGCCGCTGGCTCGCACGGCTCGATCGAATCGTGCAGAGCGAGCGCGTCATCGTCTTCAACGACCTGACGCCCGACCTGCAGCTTCTGTGCCGGCGCGCAGAGCAGCGCGGCGCGCGTACGTTCTGTGGCGAGGATGGCGGCGCGGCGTATTCGTCCCGCAGCGCCGCCTCTGCGCGGCGGCGGCATCTGCAGCGGATGCTGCGTTTCGGCCCCTGGATCGAGAACGTGGTTGCGTCCGGCGCCAGCCGTCATATCCAGACCTATCTCGCGCTCAATGCCGAGCTGCTGCGCCCCGAGCTCCAGCACAAGCCCGTCTGGGCGTTGCAGGCTCGGGCCATGCCGGAGCTGATCGCGTCGAGCTGGATCGGCGAGTTTCTGGCGCGCTTCGGGGTTGCGCCGAGCGCGCTCGCGTGCGACGAGCTGTACGTTCCGGCGAGAAATCGGCCGTCCGCGGCACGCGAGCGGGCGTGCTCGGCGCTGTCGCGGGAGCTGCACGCGGCTAGACAGGCCGGTCTGGATTGCCTGGTGAAGTATCATCCGCGCGACCCGCAGGACCGCCTCGGCGCGCAAGCGCTCGGCGTGCGCGTGTTGCCGGCGGCGATCCCCGCGGAACTGATCTATCTCGCCAGCGGCGAAAGGCTTCGCCGTGTTCTCGGCGACACGGGCACGACGCTCATGAGCGCGCGCTGGCTTGCACCGCAGGCGCAGGCGATCTCGGCGCTGGAGCTGTCGGCCATGGATGATCCGTGGTACGCGCGCACGCTCGAGCGGCTCGGGGTGCAGAGCCTGCATATCCAGGCGTGACCCCCCGTAGCCCGATTCCGACCGGAGTACGACGTCAAGATGCAGTTCACCCCCCTTAGCGAAGCGCCTCTGGGTTTGTCCCGCGAAGACATCATGCGGACGATGGCGCCGTTCGTGAAGCCGCGCGCCGAGGGTGACGCTGCCGAGTGGGACGCGATCGTGCGCAAACGCAAGAAGGGCATCGTGCGGCGCGCTCTTCGGCGCCTGCCGCTCGGCTGGCTGCCGTGGCAGCAGCGCCGCATCGGCGAGGTCATCGACGAGTATTCGGCGCTGTGGCCGCGCATCGGTTTCGACAGCTACGACCCGGGGAAGCCGCCCGCGCGCTACCAGCCTTGGCACTGGGGTGAGGAGCGGCTGCTCGCAAGCGACTTCGGCGGCGTGCGCTTGCGTCAACTCATGCTGGTGCGGCTGATCGAGCGGCTGAAGCCTGCGAGCGTGCTCGAAGTAGGGTGCGGGCTCGGCATTCATCTCGTCCTGCTCGCGGGCAGGTTTCCGCAGATCGCGTTTCACGGCGTCGAGCTCACGGCCGCGGGGCACGATGCAGCGCGCGCGTTGCAAGAGCGCAGCCAATTGCCGCAGAACCTGGTCGCGTTCGCGCCCACGCCGCTCGAGGATACGGCGGCGTTTCGGCGCATCGATTTCCGCCAGGGCAATGCCGCCTCGTTGCCGTTTTGCGATGGTCGCTTCGATCTCGTCTACAGCGTGCTCGCCCTGGAACAGATGGAGCGCGTGCGTGAACGTGCCTTGGCCGAGGTTGCGCGTGTGACGCGGCGCCACTTTTTCGGCATCGAGCCGTTTCGCGATGTCAACGACAGCGGCTGGGAGCGGTTCTACGTCCTCGGACGGGACTACTTTCGAGGCAGAATCGCCGACCTGCCGCGCCATGGGCTCGTGCCGATGCTGGCGTGCGGCGATTACCCGCAGGAGCGCTTTCTCAAGACCTGCGCGGTACTCGCGGAAAAGCGCGCCTAGCAGCCGTCACGGCGTGGGTGCGGAAGGATCGAGCGCGAGCGAGGGCGTGGCGCCAGGGCGCAGCGCCCGCCAGTCGACATGCGGGGCGGCCATGCGCAGCAGCGGCGAGGCGAGCATGCGCATCGCCGCCCACGGTCCCAGCGTACGCCCGATCCGTTTGCACAGGATGAACCAGCGCTTGCCCACTGCGCGCGCGAGCGCGGCTTGGTCGTAGCGGCGCGCGCGCCGGTTCGCAACGAGCAGATCCGACAGCCACGCCTCGGCCCACTGCACGTCGTCGCGCCCGGCAAGTCCGCCGCGCGAGAGCAGGTAATGCTTCTCCACGTCGGCCTCGCCGGGTGCAACGCCAAGCGCCTCGAGCTGGGCACGATGGATCGCCATCTTGCGGTTGCGGCCGAGCTCGGGCGTGAGGCGCGTGGAGCGGCCGGGGTGCTGGCGGCCGCAGACCAGAATTGCCGGCAGGTTCGCCATCGCGTGGCGTTCGGCAAGCCGCACGTGCATGTCATAGTCCTGCGAGCGCGGGAATTCTTCGCGATAGCGATACTCCCGAAGCACGGCGGTGCGTGCCATGATCGAGCGATTGGACAGGCAGCAGCGGAACAGAAGCTCGGCGTCGACATCGGGTGCGGCGAGCGGTTGGCGGCGCACGCGCGTCCCGAGCTGCCCGTGCGCGTCCATGAAGCTTCCCCAGCTTCCAACTTGGACATGGTCGCGATGGGTATCAAGAAAGTGGACCTGGGCTTGCAGTCGCCCCGGATAGGCATAGTCGTCGCTGTCGAGCAGCGCGATGTATTCGCCGCGTGCCAGATCCAAGCCGCGGTTGCGCGTGCGCGGGATGCCGAGGTTGGCGCCGTTCGCCTCGGCCCGCACGCGCGCATCGTGCGCGGCGTAGCGCTCGATGAGCGCCAGGCTCGTATCGGTTGAGCCGTCGTCGACGAGCAGCAGCTCGAAATCGGTGAATGTCTGGGCGAGGATGCTGTTCACCGCGACGCACAGGTAGTGGCTGCGGTTGTAGACCGGGATGAATACGCTGACCTTGGGCATGGCGGCCGCCGAGCCTGCGTCAGACGGCGTAAAGGTTGCGCGCGCACGCAACCCACGAGATTCGCGCGATGCCATCAGCATGGGGCGCGCCCGGTGCGCGCTCGATCGCCCGCAACCCGCGCCGGGAGTTGGTCTTGCGCGGCGCGCCGGCGAGGTCGCACCGTGGGTGCGCACGGCGCTTGCGCGACACCTGCGGGTCGAGATCGTTCAGGGCCGATGGGCCGGGTTGGGGCACGCGGGATCGTCCTCATTCCAGATTGACATTGTCGCAGGGGCGACCGGGAGCTTGCGCCAGCGCCGGTGGTGCCAGCTCCAGAGCGCCGGATGGAGCAGGGCCTGGCGCTCGGAGGCTCGCGCCAGCTGCTCGATCACGGCTTCGAGCCCGCCGGCATCGCTCGGCAGCGCCGGCTCGATGCGAAACTGCCAGGCGCCGTCGTAGCCGGTGGCGAGTACGGGCAGCACCGGTGCGCGCGTGTGGCGCGCAAGCTGGGCCGGCCCTGCGGCGAGGCTCATCAATTTGCCGAGAAAGCGTACCGTAACTCCATCCTTCGGGTGCTTCACACCCTGGTCCAGGGTAACGAACAGAATACGTCCGCTCGTCACCGCCGCGCGCATCCTGCCATAGGCCCGCAGGCCTTCGTTCGCCGCGATCGCCTCGATGCCATAGCGGGCAAAGCCGCGTCCGAGAAATCCCGCCGGCGCCATGCGCGCCTGCCGATACACTACGCTCATCGGCCAGCCCGCCGCGGCCAGCCCGGCGGCGAGCAGCACGCCGTTGCCGGCATGCGTGCCGAGCAGGATCGCGCCGCGACCGGCGGCGAGTGCCGCCTGCAGGTGCTCTTCGCCCGCAACGACCAGGCGCGACCACAGCATGCGCGCGTCGTGCGGCTGCGCGAGCAGCGCCAGGATCTCGATGGCGGCCTGGGCATTGATGTGGTGCGCGTGGCGCAATTGCATCGCCACGCGCGCATCACCGACCGGTCGACCGAGTGCGAGCGCCATGTCGTGCGCGCAGCGTTGTCGCCGGCGCCACGCGATGCGATATTCGAGCTCGCCGATCACTTTGCCGAGCATGGGCGCGTGGCGCAAGCCCGCCACGCGGGCGACGCCTTCGAGGGCGACGAACAGGATACGCCGGCCGCCGCGACGCAGCCATCGTGCCGTCTTAGCCATGCACGATCGCGCGTGCCGCCGAAGCCGCAGGCAGCGGCGCGGCGGCGCGGACCTCGCGATCCTCCACCCGGTAGAGGCGATCGGCGATTCTCATGAGCCCCTCCTGGTGTGCGACCGCAAGCATGGTGAGACTGCCTTTGAGGTGGCACAGCGTTTCGAGCACGGCGGCCTGGGCTTGGGCATCCAGATTGCTGGTGGCTTCGTCGAGGATGAGCAGGCGCGGCTTGTGGATGAGCGCCCGGGCGATCGCCAGGCGCTGGCGCTGGCCGCCGGAAAGTCGCGAGCCGCCTTCGCCGATGGGCGTGTGCACGCCTTGCGCCATCGCTTCGACGAATTCGAGGGCATCGGCCGCACGCAACGCCGCTCTGAGCGCTTCCTCCGGCACCGCCTCGCCGAGCGTCACGTTGTAGGCTACCGATTCGTTCAGCAGGATCGATTCCTGCGGCACATAGCCGATCTGGCCGCGCCAGGCGCGAAGATCCATCTCGGCGAGCGCAACGCCATCGACGAGAATGCGACCGCGGTCGGGTTGCAGCAGTCCGACCACCAGGTCGAGCACGGTGGTCTTGCCGGCACCCGAGGGACCGACCAGGACGGTGAGTTCGCCCGCGGCAATGACGAACGACTGGTCGCGCACCACCATGGTATCGTCATGGCCGAAGCTCACGTTCTCGAAGCGGATCTCGCGCTCGAGCTCGACCAGGCGCGAGCCGCCGGCGGATTCGCGTTCATCGTACGCCGCCTCGATCGCCGCGGTTATGGACCAATAGGCGCTCTCGCGCATCGCGACCTGCTGGAAGGCACGCTGGCTCTTCGACAGGTAGTTCACGACGCGCGCGAGCAGGAACAGCATCACAAGCAGGTTCGCCATCGGCATCTTCAGTACGACCAGACCGAGGTAGAAGCCGACGCAAACCATGATCGCGAGCAGCGGCTCCTGCAGCGCGGAGAGCGCCTCCTTGGCGACCACCTGTCGTCGCAGCGCGCGCCGCAGTTGGCGCGTGAGATCGGACAGCAGCGCCTCGATATGACTTTCGCGCGCCATTGCCTTGAGCGGTTTGGCGGCGGCAAGACGACTGCCGACCGCCGCCAGCAGCGATTTGAACAGCTCCGTCTGATGGCGACTCGCGCGCCGCGAATTCCGGATCAGGCGGCTCAAGGCGAGCAGCAGCAGTGCGCCCGCGAGCAGCGCAGCGATGCCCGCCGGGGCCGAAATCGACAGCGCAATGCCGAGATAGATGACCGCGTTGAGCGCGAGCGCCAGCATCTCGGCGGTGTGCTGGAAGGCCTCGGCGCCGCGCTGTGCCTCGGCGCCGAGCGATGCGGACAGCTTTCCGACCGACTGTTGTACGTAATAGCGCCAGTGCGCATTGGCTACGGCGCGGATCAGTGCGAGGCGCAGATCCGATGCGATCCGCGCCACGGTATATCCGACCTGTCGGTTGGCGAGCAGGGCGAGCGCCGCTTTGCCCGCGATCAGCAGGACCGCGAGCACGAGCAGGTTGCGCGGCGTCGCGGGCACGTGCAGGAACTCGGTTACGCGAAGCGCGATGCGTTGCGGCAGACTTGCAGCGCCGTGCGCTTCGCCGCCGGCGAGCGAGAGCATCGACAGCAGCATCGACAGACCGAGCCCGTCGAGCAAGCCGGCGACGAACACCGCGCCGAGCCCGGCCGCGCTGCGGCCGGGATAGCGCCGCAGCACGGCGCAGATCATCGCGAAGCTGCCGCGGCTGCGGATCGCGGCAGCAGCAGGCAAGGCATTCATAGGCTGAGGAAATGCACGCGCGGCCCCGCGCGGATCGTCACCGGCAGGGCCGGGTCGACATCGAACGACTCGCCGTCCAGAGTGTAGCTCGACAGTCCCGAAGCGCCCAGGGCATCGCAACGGCCGCTCAGATACCCTCGTTCGGCATCCATGGCGGGCGTGAACCGGCCAGTGATCAACCACGGCAGCCGCGCCCAGAAACTCGGGCCGCGTGCCGCCACGGCCGTGAAGCGCACACCGCCGTGGCCATGCCGAGCGTACGGGTCGAGAACGCCCTGACGCTTCTGCAGCGTGCTGGCGATGAACCAGCGAGCGGGCTTCGCCAGCATTTCACGCCCAGGCACCTCGACGCGCAAATCATCCAACGGCGGTTCGCGCATGCCGAGCATGGCGGGCAGCGCCAGCGCAGCGAGGCTGCACGCGGTGCCAAGATCGCTCTGGCGCAGTCGTCCGCTGCCGTCGCTGCGATGGCGGTGACACGCCCGGATCGCGCGGTCGACGAGTCCGGCTGCGAGAAAAAAACCATGTCGCGCCGGCGCCTTAGGCTGCTCGATGCGCAGCACCTGCCGTACTGTGACACCGAACGGTACACCATCGCGCCAGCGCTCGAGCGCGCGCTCGAGCTTCGGCAGTACGTCGCCGCGCCCGCCGAGGTCGCCCGCCGTGAGATTGGTGCGACCGCCGCCGAGCAGCAGCAGCCGGGGTTGCACGACGCCGGCGGGAAGCAGGGCAAGCCGGTCCACGAAGGCCTGTACCGTGCCGTCGCCGGCGAGGAGAAAAACCGTCTGTTGGTCACGCCGCAGGATGAGGTCGAGCGTCGCGGCGATGCCGCTCGGGTCGGCGGCGTGAATCACTTCGATACCGTGCGCGCCGGCGAGCCGGGCAGCGTGCTGCGCGAGGCGGTCGCGCGCGGCACTGTGGCTCATCGGGTTGACCACGAGACAGGGCCTATGCGGTGCGGATTGCGGTGGTCGCGCCGTCGCCGCGGCCCGCGTGCTCACGGCGTTCGCGGCAGGCCGGGATTTTGCGCCCATCGTTGCATCGCCGATCGTTGCGCCGGCGTCGCCTTCGCGTTGCGCCACAGCTCGGCCAGCGCTGCGAAGAAACTGCGCCGCCCGGTCGCGTGATAAGGAGCGTCTCGTGGCAGCAGCTCGCTCAGGCGCCGGTGCGCTCTGCCGAGATTGTGATAGGGAAGCGCGGGGAACAGGTGATGCAGTGCGTGATAACGCAGGCCGACGGGAAAGAGCAGCACCGTGAGCCAGGTCTGACCGGTGATGTTGATGGAGTCTTGCATCTGTTCGAGGTGACTCATGCGCTCGCCGCGGTTGCCGTAGCGATGGGCGGCGAGATTGCGTACCCAGTTGAGCCCGAGTGCGCCGGCGACCAGCAAGTAACCCATGAAGATGTCTGCCACGCCGACGATACCGGCAGCGAGCAGGCCGGCGAGGCTCGCCAGGTAGGCGAAAGAAATCGCCTCCACGATGACGAGATGGCGCTCGTCGCGATGCGGGAAGCGTTTCGCGTAGTAGGGATTCGACACCGCCGCCGAGGCGCGCGTAAGCACCCATTCGCGCAGCCTGCGATTGAGCCAGGACAGCGGCCCGAGCAGGCCCAGGCGTACGAGCATGAAAAGCGGCAGCAGCGGAACCTGGGCGAGGTACTTGATCGTTTCGCGAAGCGGCGAAGCTCCCAGCGGAAGGTATTCGCCGTCCTCGGGTGTGCCGAAATGGCGGGCGTCGTGGTGGTCGGCATGGTTGCGATAGAAGATCCACGGCATGAGGAACGGGATGCCCACGGCGAGGTTCCACGCAGGCCCGAACCATCGCGCCTGATCGGGGCGCATGTGCACCAGCTCGTGGATGAACGTTCCGCTGCGGAAAAACAGCAGGATGCTCGCGACGTACGCTACCGCTTGGACGAGGCTCCACGTCGGGGCGAGAAAGTATACGGCCGTGAAACCCCAGGCTGCCGCGCTGGTCAGCGAGAAGTCGATCCAGTAGATGGGCGCGGAGCGCGCGTAGAGGTCACTCACCGCGGCGCGCGCTTGCTCGAACCAAGCGGGCATTTCACGGGCCTTCCCCCCGACCTGGCCTGCATCGGGAGGAGCGCCGTTGCCCGCGCCCTGTTGGCCGGGACCGCCTCCGGCGCGGCTACTTTCACTGACAACCTGCGGCATAGCGTTGCGAGGATACCGTCATGGCCGACCCAGAACAAGCGCGACGGGCTGTTTTCAGGTGCGGCGGCGCGATTGTATAGGTACAATCTCGCGTCGAATTTCGGCGGAACCATGAATCTGCGGGCGCGGGGGGTGTGTCGTTGCGCGAAGACAGGAGCAATAAGGCCAAAGAGGAGGCAACCGCTACCGTCAGCGGGATTGCGCTACGCCGAGCAGATTTCTCGACCTTGACCGAAGCGCTCGATTACGCGGCACAAGGTTGCACCGGCTTCAATTTCTACGACGGCAGGGGCGAGCTCGCCTGCGTTCTGCCGTATCGTGAGCTGCGCGAGGAGGCAATTCGCCTCGCACGCCGGCTGGCGGCATTCGACCGTGGCAGTCGCGTCGCGCTCGTGGCGCACACACATCGCGACTTCGCGGTGATGTTTTTTGCCTGCCAGTACGCGGCGCTCGTACCGGTGCCGTTGGCGGCGGCAATTCACCTCGGCGGGCGCAACGCCTATATCCGGCATCTGCGCGAGCTGGTACGCGATTGCGGCGCCGTGGCCGCGTTTGCGCCGGCCGATTTCGTCGGGATGCTGCACGAGGCGGCCGGCGATCTCGCCGTGGCGCATGTCGGCACGCTGGAGGATTTCATGGCGCTGCCGGCAGGCACCGAGCTGCCGGCGCCGCCTGCGGCACACGAGCTCGCCTACCTGCAATACACCTCGGGCAGCACGCGTTTCCCGCGCGGGACGATGATCACGCAGGCCGCCGCGATGGCGAACCTGGAAGGCATTTTCAACCACGGGTTCGAGATCGCTGCGGACGACCGCTTCTGCTCCTGGCTACCCTTCTATCACGATATGGGTCTGGTCGGAATCGTGCTCGGCTGCGTCGCCACGCAGCGCTCGGTGGATTATCTCGCGACGCGCGATTTCGCCATGCGACCGCGCCTGTGGCTGAAGCTCATTGCGCAGAACCGGGGCACCATCTCGTTCAGCCCGCCGTTTGGCTATGCGCTGGCTGCTCGCCGCGTGCGACCGAAGGATGCCGACGGGCTCGATCTGTCGAGCTGGCGCGTCGCGGGCGTCGGCGCCGAAATGATCCACCCCGAGTGGCTGACGAACTTCGCCGAAGCCTTGGCGCCCGCGCGCTTCGATCCGCGCGCATTTCTACCCTGCTACGGCATGGCCGAGTGCGCCCTGGCGGTGAGCTTCGTTCCCGTCGGCGGCGGGTTCGAGATCGATTACGTCGATGCCGAGCGCTTGGCGCGCTCCAATGAGGCGATGCACGCATCCGCTGGCGCCTCGGAGCGGAAACGTTCCGGCTTCGTCAATTGCGGCAAGGCGCTGCCCGGTTTCGAAGTCGAGATTCGCGATGAAGCGGGCCGCCTCTTGCCCGATCGCCGCTGCGGGCGCATCTTCTTGCGCGGGTCGAGCGTCATGTCGGGTTATTTCGGCAACCCGGAGGCGAGCCGCGAAGTGCTTTCGGAGGATGGATGGCTCAATACCGGCGACCTCGGTTACCGTGTGGATGGGGCGCTCTACCTTACGGGTCGGGCGAAAGACCTGCTGATCATCAACGGGCGCAACGTCTGGCCGCAGGACATCGAGCACCTTGCCGAGCAGCAGCCGGAGCTGCGGGCCACAGATACGTCGGCGTTTTCGATCGTGAGCGGCGAGGGTGGTGAGGCCGCGGTACTGGTGGTGCAGTGCCGGGAAATGGACTCGGCCTCGGCGGCCTCGCTCGCGCGCCGCCTGCGCCATTCGGTCCAGGCCGAGTTGGGTATCGAGTGTCTGGTCGATGTCGTCCCCCCGCACACCCTGCCGCGCACCTCGTCGGGGAAGCTCTCGCGCAGCTCCACGCGCAAGCAGTTCCTCGAGCGCCACGGCGTCGAGCGTGCAAGCGATCTGGCGTGGATTGGAAAGGGTTTCTGCGCCCATCACGCCAGCGCGGGAGCATCGCCTGTCAGCGCTCGTGGCGCCGATCAGGAGCCTGGCAGCGCCGGCATCAATGCGACATGAGGGATAGGGCCGAGGTGGAGGAGGTCGTCCGGCAGGCGTTGCGTGCCGTGCGCACCGAAGAGGTCGATGTCGGCGCGGGCGATGCTCTCGGGCTTGATTCGACGCAGGCGATGGAGCTCATCATGCAGATCGAAGAACGCCTCGACATCTCCATCCCGGTCGACACGCTGGCCGACTCGCGCACCTTCGATCAGCTTTGCAGCGGCATCATGCGGCTCGACTAGGTAAGTGAGTCTGCTCGACAAATTCGAGGCACTGCGATCGCTGCAAATGGCGCTGGCGCACGCGGCGAGCGTGCCGGCGGTTGCCACTCCGATGGACGAAGTGCACTCGGCGCGGGAAGCCACGGTGCAGGGACGCCGATTGTTGCTCGCCGGCAGCAACAACTATCTCGGCCTCACCTTCGATGATGCCTGCCGCGCGGCCGCGATCGCGGCGATCGAAGCCTACGGTACGGGCAGCACCGGCTCGCGCATGGCCAGCGGCAACTATCGCCTACACCGCGGCCTGGAACGTGCGTTGGCCGATGCGTTCGGTTGGCCGGCCGGGATTGTCTTCTCGACCGGATACCAGGCGAATCTCGGTACGCTCTCGGCCCTGGGCGGTGCGGGCGATTACCTCCTGGTCGACAGTGACAGCCATGCCAGCATTCACGACGGCTGTCGCCTGAGCGCGGCGACCACGATCCGCTTTCGCCACAACGATCCGGACAATCTC
Source organism: Burkholderiaceae bacterium (assembly GCA_011525945.1). Lineage (GTDB taxonomy): Bacteria > Pseudomonadota > Gammaproteobacteria > Burkholderiales > WYBJ01 > WYBJ01. Next base: position 28,675 of record WYBJ01000071.1, read on the forward strand.
GACCGGCGGCTCACGCGTCTGGGCGACGAGGCCCGGCGCACGCTGATCGTGGTGGAAGCGCTCTACAGCACGCTGGGCGACCGCGCGCCGCTCGATGAGATCGCGGACATCAAGGCGCGCCACGGCGCCTGGCTGATCGTCGATGAAGCGCATTCGTTCGGCCTGTTCGGTGCCCGCGGGGTGGGATTGTGCGAGGAGCTCGACCTGCTCGATGAGGTCGACTTCATCGTCGGCACCTTTTCCAAGAGCCTGGGCGGGGTGGGCGGGTTCTGCGTCAGCCGGCATGCCGAGTTCGAGCTGTTGCGCATGGCAAGCCGCCCCTACATCTTCACCGCCTCACCGGCGCCCGCGGTGATCGGCGCCACGCGCGAGGCGCTGCGACGCGTGCTCGCCGGTGCCGACCTGCGGCGGCGCCTCTGGCGGCACGCGCATCGCCTGTATGGCGAGCTCGACAAGCTGGGTTTCAGTCTCGGCTCGACAACCCCCGGGCCCATCGTCGCCCTGGTGTACGCCGAGCGCGACACCGCCATCGCCCATTGGCAGGCGCTGCTCGATGCCGGGATCTACACCAATCTCATGGTGCCGCCTGCGACACCCGGCGGGCTGAGCGTGGTGCGCATAAGCCTCTCCGCCGCGCACACCGACGAGGACATCGCGTACATTCTACACAGCCTGGAAGCGCTTGCCCCCGCGCGCGTGGCGACTTGAAGCAATCGATGCGATCCGGCTTTGCGCAATTCGCGGTGCTCACCGGCCTTGCCAGCGGGGCTTGCGCCGTTCTTTGAACGCGATCGCGCCTTCCTTGGCGTCCTCGCTCGCATAAAGAGGCGCACACACCTGCTTGCCGACTTCGAGCGCGGCATCCAGGCCCATATTCATCGCGTGCCGTACCACCTGACGCACCGCGATTACGGAGAGCGGCGCGCATTGGACGATCTCGTCGGCGATCGCAAGCGACGCCTCGATCAGATCGGCGCGCGCGACGATGCGGTTGACGAAGCCGATCTCGTAGGCGCGTTGCGCACTGATGGTTCTGCCCGTGAGCATCAGTTCGAGCGCGAGCCGGCTGCCGATCATGTGGATGAGCGGCGGCGACCAGGCCACACCGCGTCCGACCTTGGGTTCGGTGATGCCGAAGGTCGCGCTATCCGCCGCGACGCACAGGTCGCACATCTGCGCAAAGACCCAGCCGCCCGCGATCGCCGCGCCGTTGACTGCGGCGATGACGGGTTTGCTCACGTGCATGTTCTCGCCGAGTATGGGTAAGGGGGGCATCGGTTGATCGGCGCGCGCCGCAATCTCCTTCAAGTCGCGGCCGGCCGAGAACGCCTTGTCGCCGGCGCCGGTGAGTACCGCCACCCGTAACTGCGGATCGGAATCGAAGCGCTTGAACGCCTCTTCCAGCTGCGTTGCGGTGGCCGTGTTGATGGCATTGCGCTGCTCGGGGCGATTGATCGTGATGAGCGCGCAAGGACCGCGCGTTTCAAACAGGATCTCGGCTGGGGTCTGCATGCGGGTGCTCCTTTCGCGACGTGTTTGCCCCGCAATGGTACACACGATCGCCGGTGCACCCCTGTCGGGATCGGTTATGCGGACCCGACCAGCGCCAAGCGCTTGGCTGCACGGAGCATCCGCGTTTGTCACCCGGTCGAGCTCAGCGACGTCCCTCGCCATGGGTGATCTTCCTGGCATATGCCGCGCCTGAACCGTCAAGGGACGAAATAGCGATGCGGCGGTGCGCAAGGACGTGCGCCGCGCCGATCGCTTCGGCTTGCCCGTACGAACCAACCCTGGTAGCGCCGGCTTCGCGAGTAGGCGTACGATCCGCTCGACGACGCGTTACGCTGCGGCCGTAGTTCATACATCTCCCTTGGTCCGGGTTTGCACCCTGCCCGCGACGTTTTGCGCACCACTGCTCGCGCAAGTCAAATCGTTGTCGTTGTCGCGCCTGTAATCCGGCCTGGCTTGGTGCATCCATGCTAGGCAACGCGTGATTGGCACCTGCGTGTCTCGCCCCCAAAGCGAGCGGCGGGGCATCGCGTGAGACGGGTGGATCGATCGCCAGTCGAGGAGGACGCATGCAGCGCTTCATCGCGATCCGGTTCTTACAGAGCCTGCTCGCCTTGTGGGTGATGAGCATCATCGTGTTCGGTCTGGCGCGCTTGAGTGGTAATCCGCTCGAGGTGATGCTGCCGATCGAGGCCACAAAAGAAGATTACGCTCGTTTGGAAAAGTACTGGGGCCTCGACAGGCCTCTGCACGAGCAGTACTTCGTCTTCATCAAGAAGGCGCTGCACGGTGATTTCGGCGACTCGCTCAAATACCAGGGAAGATCGGCGATGGAACTGGTCACCGAACGCCTGCCCGCCACGCTGGAGCTCGCCGGCTTCGCCTTGCTTGTCAGCATTGTTGTCGCCCTACCTATCGGGGTGCTGGCGGCGGCGGCGAAAGACGGCAAGTGGGACACCGGCGCCAAGATCGTGGCGCTGCTGGGTCAATCGTTGCCCAGCTTCTGGTTGGGGATCATGCTGATGTGGATCTTCGCCGTGATGCTCGATTGGCTGCCCTCGTCCGGGCGCAGCGGATGGAAGAACCTCATTCTTCCTGGCATCACGCTCGGTTGGTTCCAGGTCGCCGTCATCATGCGCCTGGTGCGCTCGTCGATGCTCGAGGTGATGGACAGCGAGTTCGTGAAGCTGGCGCGTGTCAAGGGCATTTCCGAGTCGAAAGTGATCTGGAAGCACTGCCTGCGTAACGCCGGAATCGCACCGCTTACCTACTTCGCGATCATCGCCGGCGGGCTACTCACCGGCTCCGTGGTGACCGAGACCGTGTTCACGTGGCCGGGCGTGGGGCTGCTGGTCGTCGACGCCGTGCGCTCGCGCGACTTTCAGGTGGTGCAGGCGGTGGTGATCCTGTTCGCTGGCATCTTCATCCTGTGCAACCTGCTGGTCGACATCATGTACGCATATCTCGACCCGCGCATCCGCTACCAATGAGTGCGGGCAGACAAAGGAGATTGATCCATGCCGCTGCAGTCGACCCGGACAATGCCCTGGTATGCGATCCCCTGGGTAACCGAGGGGTGGGCCAGGTTCAAGCGCTACCCCTTGTTCGCGCTTGCGATTCTGCTCTTCCTGCTCGTCATTCCGGCCGTCTTCGCGCCGTGGGTGGCGCCGCACGATCCGTTCATGGGATCGCTCTCGCACAGGCTGACTCCGCCGGTGTGGCAAGACGGCGGCAGTATGGGGCACATCCTCGGCACCGACAAACTCGGACGCGACATCCTCTCGCGCATCATCTACGGTGCGCGCGTCTCGCTCACGGTGTCGCTGATCGCGATCTTCGTCGGCGGCATCATCGGTACCGTGCTGGGGTTGATATCGGGCTATTTCGGCGGATGGACCGACTCGGTGATCATGCGCCTAGTGGACATATCGCTGGCGCTGCCGACCATCCTGCTCGCCCTGGTGCTGGTCGCCGCGGTAGGCCCGAGCTTCGGCACGGTCATTACGGTGCTGATCGTGCTGCTTTGGGCACGCTATGCACGCCTGGTGCGCGGCGAGGCGCTCGCCATCAAGGAGCTCGACTTCATCGCGCGCGCGCGCGTGGCCGGCGCCTCGCACGCTCGCATCATGTATCGCTACCTTTTCCCCAACGTGGTCAATTCCCTGATCGTCCTGGCCACGCTGCAAGTGGGTTACGTCATCCTGCTCGAGTCGTCGCTGAGTTTCCTAGGCGCCGGGTTGCCGCGTGCCGAGCCGGCGTGGGGCGTCATGGTTTCGGACGGCCGGGAGTTGATTGTCACGTCATGGTGGGTGTCGATGTTCCCCGGCATCGCCATCATGCTGACGGTGTTGGCGTTAAACCTGCTGGGCGACTGGCTGCGGGATCACCTCGATCCCAAGCTGCGAAATCTGTAGCGCAACACTCACGAGACGGAGGAGGTCGCTATGAAATCGAAAGTCATTTCGCTGTTCGCGGGTCTGCTGATGGCGGCGCTGGCGGTCCTCGCCACCGTCGTGCCCGACAGCATCCAGGCGGCAACGATCAAGCGCCTGATTTTCGCTTCGGCAGGGTTTCACGAGAGTAACCATTTCTGGACGATTTCGCGTCCCGACCATCTCCAGTTCGAGCCCTTCTGGGAAACATTGGTCGGCATGGATCCCAAGACCGGACACTACATCCCGGCGCTGGCGACGAAGTGGGAGATCAGCCCGGACTTCAAGGAATGGACCTTCCATCTGCGCAAGGGGGTTCAGTTCCACAATGGTTGGGGCGAATTTACCTCCGCCGATGTCGTGCATAACTACGCGCTGACGATGAGCAAGGATGCGAGGATGACGCTCGGCCCGTTCTGGCGCACGGTCGCCGAAGTCAAGCCGATCGACAGGTACACCGTCAAGTTCGTTTTCAAGACGCCGGCGCTGCCGACCAATCTTTATGCCTTCGCGCGCTCCGGGGATCTGCGCATGTCGAGTAAGGCGCAATGGGACAAGGAGGGCATCGCTGGGCTCGACAAGATGCCGGCGGGGACCGGTCCGTTCCAGTACGTATCACGGCAGACGGGTCTGAACATCGTCTTCAAGCGCAACGCCAAACACTGGTCGGACAACAAGGTCGACTTCGAAGAGCTCGAATTTCGCATTGCTCGCGAAGAGGCTACGCGCCTTGCCTTGCTGCTCTCGGGCGATGCCCACATCGGAGACCTGCCGCGTGAACTGCACAAGGACGCGCTCGCCAAGGGCCTGAAGCGCTTCTCCTCCTCGCTGCCGGTGGACTGGATCTCGGTCTACATGGGCGGGCTGTGGTTCACCACGGGCGACAAGAGCTTCGACCCGAAGGCGCCGTTCGTGAACAAGAAGGTGCGCCAAGCCCTCAACATGGCGATCAACCGCAAGGAGTTGCTGAATACGGTGTTCGCCGGCCGCGCCTCGCTCGCCTACGTGTCGCTCTACGTGCCCGATTCGGAAGGCTGGAATCCCAAGTGGGAGAGCAAGTTCAACGAGCTCTATGCCTTCAACCCCAAGAAGTCGAGGGAATTGCTGAAGGAGGCCGGTTACGGCCCGAACAATCCGCTCAAGTTCGAGTTCTGGGCCTTCACCGAGCCCGGCGAGTCGGAAGGCCCCGCGGTCGCCGACGCGCTCGCGATCTACTTCAAGAACGTCGGGGTTGACGCCCAAGTGCAGATGCAGGACTGGGCCAAGATCCGTGCGACCTATCGCAAGAAGAAGAGCGAGAAAATCATGTGGCCGAACATCATCGGCTGGCGACCCTCGGATATCGGCATCAAGGACTTCTATTCCACCAAGGGCAACAACCACCATTACGAGGACGATTTCATCGAGAAGGCCTACGGCCAGGTGGCGAAGTCGACCGACCTGAAGGAACGCGACAGGCTCATGCGCTCGATCGGCGATCACATGCAAGCGGAATATGCGGACATTCCGTTGTTCTGGTTCCGCAACGAAGTGTTCGCCAGCCCGAAAGTGGTCGCAAGCTGGGTCTACCCGGGGCCGACGGCCGGCCGCTCGTCGCACTTCGAGCTGGTGAGGCTGGTCAAGTAGGCGCAAACGCCGCCGCAAGGACCGACGTGCCGTCGCTTGCGACCGGGGCGATTCGGTGCATGATTCGCGAACCTTCGACCAAGGGCCGGTGGCGCGCTCCCTCGGTACGAGATCGATAGCAACCCGATAAATGGGTAGTGCATGGCGCGGCAGATCGGCGAAGTGATCCTCGAAGTGGAAGACCTCCACACGTACTGCTTCACCCGCTTCGGCACGGTGAAGGCGGTGGATGGGGTGAGCTTCAACCTGCGCCAGGGCGAGGCGCTCGCGATCGTAGGCGAATCGGGCTCGGGCAAGACGATGACGGCGCTGTCGCTGCTGCAGTTGCAGCCGCGGCCGGCTGCCCGCATCGTCAAGGGATCGATCCGGCTCGAGGGCGAGGACCTGCTGCAGAAGACCGAGGAGCAGATGCGCGAGATCCGCGGCAAGCGCATTTCCATGATCCTGCAGGATCCGCAGACTTCGCTCAATCCCGTATTCACCGTCGGTAACCAGTTGATCGAGGCGATCCGAAATCACCACGCCGGCGAGACCGGGCGCTCGCTGGTGCGGCGTGCTATCGAGGGCCTCAAGCAGGTGCGCGTGGCGGCACCCGAGCGGCGGGTCGAGGACTATCCGCACCAGATCAGCGGCGGTATGAAGCAGCGCGTGGTGGGCGCCATCGCCATCTCCTGCGAGCCCAAGGTGATCATCGCCGATGAGCCCACCACATCGCTGGATGTCACCATTCAGGCGCAGTACCTGCGCCTGCTGCGCGAAATCCAGGAGGAGACTAATCTGGCGCTGATCTTCATCACCCATGATTTCGGCATCGTCGCCAAGATGTGCGACCGCGTCGTGGTGATGTATGCCGGACGCCACGTCGAAAGCGGGCCGGTGCGTGACATCTTCAACCACCCATCGCATCCCTACACCCAGGCGCTGCTGCGCTCGGTGCCGAGCATGGACGAGGACGTCAAGCGGCTCTACTCGATCGAGGGCCAGCCGCCGGCGCTGTGGGATCTGCCAAGTGGATGCCGCTTCGCGGCACGCTGCGAATATGCGCAGGAGCGCTGCAGCAGCGAGTATCCGCCCTCGTTTACGGTGGGCTTGAACGGATCAACCCACAGCGCGAGTTGCTGGCGGCTACGGGAAAGCACATGAGCGCGACGCCGGTGTTGCAGGTTCGGGGCCTGAAGAAGCACTTTCCCGTCACCAAGGGATTCCTCTGGAAGAAGGTGGTCGGCTGGGTGCAGGCTGTTGACGGCGTCGACTTCTCGATCCGGCAGGGCAAGACGCTCGCCATCGTGGGCGAGTCGGGTTGCGGCAAGACGACCACCGCGAAGCTGGTGCTGTGCTTGGAACAACCGAGCGCCGGAGAGGTTCTCGCCGACGGCAAGAACGTGCATGCGCTCGCGGGTGATGCGCTGAGGGATTACCGTACAACGGTTCAGGCGGTGTTCCAAGATCCCTGGTCGTCGCTGAACCCGCGCATGCGCGTGCGCGACATCGTCGCCGAACCGCTGGTGGTGAACCGCAAGTTTCCCGAGCGGGAGATCGAGGAACGGGTCGAGGATGCGATGAGTCGCGTTGGTCTGCGCCGCCAGCAGGCCAACCTGTACCCGCACGAGTTCAGCGGCGGGCAGCGCCAGCGCATCGCCGTGGCGAGCGCGCTGGTGTCGAAGCCCAAGCTGATCATCCTGGACGAACCGGTTTCGGCGCTGGACGTCTCGATTCGCGCGCAGATCATGAATCTGCTGGTCGATCTGCAGCAGCAGTACGATGTGAGCTACCTGCTGATCGCGCACCATCTGGCGACCACCCGCTACATGGCGAACGAGGTTGCCGTGATGTACCTGGGCAAGATCGTCGAGAAAGCGCCGACCCGGGAGCTGTTCGGCAATCCGCTGCATCCGTACACCAAGGCGCTCTTTTCGGCCGCGCTGCCATCGCACCCCGATATCACGCACGAAGAGATCATTCTCAAGGGTGAAGTACCGTCACCGATCAATCCGCCCTCGGGATGCCGCTTTCATCCGCGCTGCCCGTTCGCCAAGGCCGAATGCAGTGTCGCCGTGCCTATCGAAAAGGAGATGGCGGCGGGACACGTTGTTGCGTGTCATTTGTATTCGTGACGCGGAACGCTTCAGCCTCGCCGCCCTGCCGCGATATACAGCCTTGCGCGCACCGCTGCGTCGTCGGGGTCCAAAGGCGCATCCCCGCGAATGGCCGCAAGGCCGCGCGAGCGTTCTTCGGCGATGCCCACGCGCAGCGCCTCGTAGCTGGGATCGAGCGCCAGAGCGTCACGCCGCGCACCGCGCCACCGCTGCCAGCGCAACTGCCAGGCGTGCGGTATCGGCACCTTACGCACCGCCACCTCGGCGACCAGCAACAGCAGTGCCGCGAGGAAGAACGGCCACCACAACTGCGAGCGCAAGCCTCTTGGCTGCGCGGGCGGCGCGGTCACCACGCCCAGTGCCGCACTGGAAAGATCGAGCAGGCGCCCGCCGCCGACGCCGGCAATCTCGCTTAGCAGCCTTCGATCCACTCCCAGGTCGAGGTACTCCGAGGAATACGGAACCGCAAGTCCGAAGGTTTTCGGCCCCACCGGAACCTGCCCGTCGCGCCCGCTCACGGTGATGTAATAGCGCCCGGCGCGAGGCACTGGGAATTCGCCGTGATAGCGCCCGGGCGCCACTTGTTCGAGCGCCAAACGCCGCGTTTCCTGCGAGGGCTCGATCACCGCCGCCTGCAGAGCTAGGCCGTTGACGAAGCGCTCGTCCCGATCCAGCACATCGACATCGATCACGCCGCGCCCGCCATGCCACTGGAATTGCGGTACGATCGCCTCGTGGCCACGTGGACGCATGGTCCAGCGCGCGAGCTGGGCGACGAAGCGCCCGAATTGCGGCCACTCGACCCAGCGCCGACCCCAGCGCCCGGACAGATCGGAGGTGAACGCAGCGGTCTTGCCCAGGCCGTAGCGCCACGACACCAGCAGCGGGTCATCGTCGCGCGCCGCCAGCAGCACCTGGGCGGCGGGTTTCGGAAATACGCGCTGGTAGCCGCCGAGAATCGGGAAATTGTCGGCCGCCAAGCCCTGGATCGGCTCGCCCGCATGCACGAGTCGCGGCCGGATGTCACCTTCGACCACCAGATCGCGCGTGAGCGCCAGCGTCTCGCTGGTAAAGATGCGCGGAACGTTGGCGGGGTCGGCGCTGTGGTAGAAGCGGCCTTTACCGAGCGCGGCGAGCCTCGCCATCAATTGCTGGTCGGCGTCGGCTCCCATGGCCACGGTGGAGACGGTGATGCCGTCGGCGGCGATACGCTGAGCAAGACCGTCGAAATTCTTCTCGCCCTCGGTGAGGCCGTCGGAGAGCACGATCAGGTGCTTCACCTTTGCCTGTTCGGTGCGCATGACGCGATACGCTTCTTCAAGAGCAGGGTAGATGTCGGTCCCGCCGCCGACCTTGAGGTCGCGCAGCTTCTCGGTGATCGGCCGGCGCATCGCCGCCTCGGTCGGCGGCACGATCCATTCGCGACCGCTATCGAATGCGAGGATGCCGACCCGGTCGAGCCGGTTGAGCAGATCGATCGACAGCAGCGCGGCGCGCTTGGCGATGGCGAGCTTGTCCTCGCCTTGGACCTTGGTGCCCATGCTGCCGGAGCGATCGAGCACGAAGATCACCGCGAGGCTCGGAATCCTCACTTCGGTCTTCACCTGCATGGTCACCGGCAGCAGGCGCTCCACCGGTGTGCCGAAATAGCCGCCGGCGGCATAGCTGCGCTCGCCGCCGATCTTCACCACGCCGCCGCCCGCATCGCGGACGTAGTGTTCCAGCATTTCCATCTTCGCGAGCGAGAGATCGAACCCCGAGACATTGTTGAGGACCACCAGCTCGTAATCCACCAGTTCGTGCATGCTCGCCGGCAGTTGGTCGGCGCGCACCTCGTCTACCGCGAGGCCCTGCGCCCTGAGCGCAGCACTCAGGTAGCGGCCGGATTCGGCATCGCCGATCGCGTGTAATACCCTGGGCGCACCGGTCACACGCACGAACGCCTGGTAGCGGTTGTTCTCCGGCTCGCCGTCCGCGTCGGCGTTGACGATGGCCTCGAACGCGTGCAGCCCCGGCTTATCCGCCAGTTGTACGAACGAGTAGGCATTGGCGCCCGGCTCGAGCGCGATTGCACCTTCGTGCAGCAGCGCACCGTTACGCATGACGGCTAGATGGGCGCGGCCCGCCGCGCTGCTCTGAATGACCGTCCGGACGCTGAACGGCTCGTGCAGGCGCACCTGCGACGGCGCGGACAAGCTCTGCACGTAGACTTCGCGCCTCGCCGCGGGTCGTTCGAGCGCGATCGTATGAATCTGTACGCCGAGCGTGCGTGCGACGGCGGCGGCCGCACGTGCGTCGCCCTGATTCTCGCGCCCGTCGCTCAGCAGCACGATGCGCCGATCGCTCCCGGGCGGAAACGCGCCGACCGCCACCTCGATGGCACGGCCGATGTCGCTGCCCGAGCGCTGCACGTCGGCTGTGATCTGTTCGAGTGGCTCGGTGCCGCTGCGAACCAGGGATTCGAGCGCGGCCTCCGCGCCGAACACCACCAAGCCGACGCGCGCCGGGGTTCTCCGGGCGCGGTTGACGAAAGCAAGCGCCGCGGCGATCGACTCCCGGCCGATACTGTCAGAGACGTCGAGCGCGAACACCACGTCGGTATGGCGTGCGCTGGAGCCCGCGAGCGGCCCGGCGAGGACAATTGTCAGCGCAGCGAGTGCGGCTACCCGCAGTGACCCCGCGGCCACGAACCGGAAAGTCGCGCCGCGCACGCGCCAGATGCTCACGCCGACCAGCAGCGCCGCCAGCGCGATAAGCCAGAGCCATGCCGGTTGCGCGAGCTCAGGCATTGCCGCGGCTCCGCGCCCAGACCAACCATTCCAAGGCGAGCAACAACAGCGCGGTCGCGAGCAGGTAGGGCCACAACGGCTGGAATCCCCGTGCGCTGGCGCTGCCGGCGTCGGCTTTCGGGTGTTGCTCGCGCGGGCTCCAGCGCCGGTTCAGATCGGATTCGCGCGCATCGTTCAGGCTCACCGCGAAATGGCGCGTCACGTTGCCGGCGCTGTAGCGATAGATGCCGGCCGTTGCCGTGGCATCGTACAGCGCCGCGCCGTCGTTGGCGGCCAGCGTATGCGCCTTGCCGGATGGCGTATGCACGATCGCCTGGCTCTCGCCCGCGGCTAGGCTGAGAGAAATCACCGATCCGGCCGCGATGTGGTTGGAGACGCGCTCGGCGCCGCGCGGCCGCAACCACGCCAGGCTCTGGCTCACGAACAGCGGAAACGCGGTCTGACGCGGGAAATTGGAGGCGGCCAGATCAAAGCCCAGATAAACGAGCTTGCGGCTCTCGTCGATCAGCGCGAGCGCCAGATCGGTTTCGCGCGACCAGAACAGGCGTTGTAGTCCGGGGGTGCGCGGGTCCACCGCCACACGCCGCGCGGCCTCGATGCGAACCGCGCTGAGATCGATATTGCGCATCAGCGCGCTCGGCCCGCTGGCAACGATGTCGGGTTGCGTCACACGACCCGCAGCGGAGAACGGCAAGGCCGGCGCCACCGTGTCGAGCAGGAGGAAATTCCCGGGCGGCAACGGGGGCGGCGTTATGCCGTCGAACACGACCACATCGAAGCTGCGGGCAAGTTGCGCGATGTCATCGTTGCCCAGGGTGTCGCGCTTGACGACATCGGTGTCGGGCAACGCCGCCAGCACGGCTTCGAGATAGACATTGTTGCGGCTCAACAGCAGAACGTGCAGCACCTCGGGTGCATCGAGCAGCGCAAAAGCGCGGTTGTCGGCCGCGAGGCCGTCGTTTGGCTCGATACGCGCGATCGCTTGACCGAGCGCACGACCCGTGAGCGCAAGCACCAGCGTCTGCTCGTCTTTCGCCGCGAGCGTGAGCGTACGCGCGAAAAGCTCGCGACCCTCCAAGGTCACGCTCGCCGGCACGACGAGCGGCGCATCGGTATAGTTGCGCACCGCCAGCAACACCTGGAAGCGATCCTCGACCCCATGCTCCTGGCGCAGATCGAAGCGGGTGATGGCGACGTTTCGCGCCGGCGTACCGACGACGCGAAGGATCACCTTGGGTGAGCCGGGGTCGACTTCGGGTTCGAAGGCGCCGTCGGTCACGAAGTAGATGCGAGCGTCGCTGCGGCCGCGGATGAGGGAGAGCGCGAGTGCCAGGGCTTCGCGCGGCCGCCCTGCCTCGTCGCCGGGGCGAATCTCGCGCAGCGCCTGGCGCAGCACGCCGCGGTCGGCCTCGAAGCCGGTGCGCAGCAGCGCTCTGCGCCCGCTCGTCATCACCAGCAGACGAGCGTTCGGGGGTAGACGATCGACGATGCTGGCCGCCTCATCGAGTGCCTGATCGAAGCGCGTGCGCCCGATTCCCGAGCGGGCCTGCATGCTCGCGCTCACGTCGAGGACCAGCACGATGTCGGCTTGCTCGGTCGCACGCGTCAGCCATTGCGGGCCGGCGAGCGCAAGTCCCAGCACCAGCGCCGCGGCCAGCAACAGCAGCAGGCTCAGATTGTGAAGCAGGCGTCGCAACCCCTGCGAGCCCTCGCGCTCGCGCAATGCCGCCTGCCATAGCGCGAGCGACGAGATGAGCACGCGACGGCGCCGCGGTCGCAGCAGATGCAGTGCGAGCAGCAGCGGGATCGCCAGGAGCGAGATCAGGGCGAGCGGGTAGGCGAGCTCGATCATCGCAGGTGCGCGCCCTGACGCAGGTACTTCAGCAGCACGTCCTCGAACCCGATTGCGGTGCTCGCGCGTAGATACTCCACGCCGCGCCGGCGGCAGAAGTGCTCGATTGCCTCAAGCTCGCGCTCGAGCCGCCGCCGGTAGAGCAGGCGTAACTCCGGGTCCACGGTCACTTCCAGCTCGTCGGCAGTCTCGGCATCGACGAGTTGCAACGCGCCGTCGAGCGGCGGATCGATCTCCGCCTCAGCCAAGAGCTGAATCACCACCACGTCGTGACCGCCGTAGCACAATGTCGCGATGCCCTCGCGCGCTTCGCCCACGCCCAGCAGGTCGGAGATGACGACCACGAGCCCGGGGCTGCGCGTGCAGGCGGCGAAGTCGCGCAACGCCGCGCCGAATCGCGTCACGCCGGCGCAGGGGAGGGCAGCGAGGAAAGCGAGCAGGCGTGCGATGTGCCGGCGCGACTTGGTAGCCGGCAGGCCCGCGCCCAGGCCGTCGGCAAAGGCACTCACCGCGACCCGGTCGAGATTGTTGAGCGCGATATAGCCCAGTGCCGCGGCGAGCCTGCGGGCATGATCGAATTTCGACGGTTCGCCGAATGCCATGCTGGCGCTGGTGTCCACGATGAGGTGCAGTGTCACGTCCTCCTCGGAGGCGTGCAGCTTGAGGAACAACTGGTCCAGGCGCGAGTAGACGTTCCAGTCGATATGGCGGAAGTCATCGCCCGGCCAGTAGTGCCTGAAGTCGGAGAACTCGATCCCGCGCCCGCGGCGCGCGGTGATGCGCTCGCCGCGCAGCAGGCCGCGGAATATCTTGCGCGCGAGCAGCTCGAGCTGCTCGAGCTTGCGCAGAAAGGCGTCGTCGAAGACAGGTTCGCGCTCGGTGACGGTTGCGGCGCGCGTAATCATCGCGCTACCCCGTTCAGGCGCGAGGCTGGCCGGGCGCGGTCGGTGTCTCGCGCACGACCTCGGCGATGAGCGATTCCATGTCGATCCCCTCGGCTTCGCCCTCGAAGTTGAGCAGGATGCGGTGGCGCAACGCCGGCGCGGCAGCGACCGCCAGATCTTCGAAGCTCACATTGATGCGCCCGGCGAACAGCGCCAGGGCCTTGGCGACGAGCACGATGGCCTGCAGGCCGCGCGGACTCGAGCCGTGGCGCACGTAGCGGCGAACCATGGGTGTCGCCTCGGCGTTGCCCGCGTGCGTGGCGAGCACCATGCGTATGGCATAGTCCCTTACATGCGTGGCGAGCGCCACCGAGCGCACCAGCTCGCGCAGCGCCATCACATCGCCGGCGCCGAGCACAGGTTGCACTGAAGGCATCGGCCAGCCGGTGGTGCGATCGACGATCTGCGCGAGCTCCTCGGCGTCGGGATAGGCGGCGTTGAGCTTCAACAGAAAGCGGTCGAGCTGGGCTTCGGGCAGCGGATAGGTGCCCTCCATCTCGATCGGGTTCTGCGTCGCCAGCACCATGAACGGTTCCTGCAGCGGATGGTCGCTGCGCCCGACCGTGACGCGCTTCTCCTCCATCGCCTCCAGCAGCGCCGACTGGGTCTTGGGCGTGGCGCGGTTGATCTCGTCGGCCAGCAGAAGCTGCGTGAACACCGGGCCGCGCTGGAAGCTGAAGTACCGGCGGCCCTCGTCGTCCTGCAGCACCACCTGCGTGCCGATGATGTCCGCGGGCATGAGATCGGGCGTGAACTGGATGCGCGCGAATTCCAGGTGCAGCGCGTCGCTCAGCGTCTTCACCAGCAGTGTCTTGCCCAGACCGGGTACGCCCTCCAGCAGCGCGTGGCCGGATGCGAGCAGGCAGGCGAGTATGCCATTGACGAGGTCGTGATGGCCGACGATGCGCCGTCCGATCTGGCGTCTGAGCGCGTTGAGCTGCTCGTGCGCAGCAGTCAGGCGTGTTTCGTCAGTCACGGTTGCGCCTCGGGTGCCGCGGGCTTTTGCGCAGAGACTTGCGCGCCCTCGTTCAGGTTGAGAAAGTAGTTGCGCAGGAACGCGCTGTAGTGCTCGGGATACTGGTCCTTGGAAAGCACCGATTCGATCTGTGCTTCGTACGCGGCTGCCAGCGGAAGCTGCCCGACATTCGGCCGATTTACGCGCGGCAATATGCGGCCCTGGGTGGTGAGCTCTGGACCCGATCGCGGCTGGCCCTGCGGCCTGAGGACCCGGCCAGGCGCATCGGCTTCGCCGCGAAGCGGCGCGTCCGCACGCCCCGACGGCGTGCTCAAATCGGCCTGCGACCCGGCGCGAGCCGCGTCTGCGCTGCTCCGGGTCTGCATGCGTGCTTCGGCGCGGGCTTGCCCGGCGTGCTGGGCATCGCGATCTATGCGCTCGTCATCCCAATCGATCGCGATCGAGGCGCTGTTCGGGCCAGCGGACGAGACGCGCGGACGGCCGAGGCTATCTTGCGAGCGCCGCACTTGCTCGAGCGCTTTACTCAATTCCTCGTCTTCCTTGAGCGCGCGCTCCAACCGTGCCAGCTTTTCCAGGATCGCCTTCAGCGCCTCGTCGGCTCCGGCCTGGTAGCGCTCCAGCGCGGCTTGCATCTCCTTGCGCGGGATACCTGAGCGCTCGAGCGTATCCGGGTGTTGGGTCAGCGCGTTTGCATCCGCGCGCTCAAGCGCACCTCGTTGCATGCGTTCGAGCGCGGCGCCGGGGTTGAGGCCGGCGATCGCCGAGCGCAGCGCGCGTCGCGCGGCGGCGCTCGCGCGGCTCTGCGCGGCGAGCGCGTCCGTGCGTTCCTGCTCGAGCGTGTCGCCGAGCTCGCCGAGCTGGCCAAGCGCCTGGTTGCGGCCGAGCGTCCCGCTTTGCATGCGCGCACCGAGTTGCTCGATGCGGTCGGCTTGGCGCTGGCTGCGCGGCAGTTTGTCACGTCGAGCGCGTGCCTGCATTTCGCGGCCGAATGCGCCCAGACGCTGGCCTTCACCCACCACCTGCTCGTCCGCGGCGCGAGGCCGCGGTTGCACCCCGTCGAGGTCGGCGATACTCGCCAGCAGCAGCGCTGCGGCCGCGAGCGGCGCAAGCCATCCCGAGCGGTTCACCCGCAACGGAAACACCACCGCGGCCCTGGCCGGAAGTCCGGCTCTGACGGCCTGAATGGCGAGCCGGCCGATCAGCTCCGAGCTGCCTCGATCGTGTTCGCCTTGAACGCTCATGAATTCCCATGCCGTGCTCAGTCGCTGCTTGAGCCTCAGCATCAGGTCGGCACGAATCGCGACTTCGAGCGGGCCGGGGAGGCGGCGCGAGCCCACGATCACGGCAACGAGGAAAGCGCCGATCACCGGGCCCGCGGCAAACCATCCGAGCGGATAAGGCGAGTGCGCGAATCGAGCCGCCGCCACTGCGACCGTTCCCAGGCAAAGCCCCGCCAGCAAGCCAGCGAATGCGTAGTCGAGCAATAGCTGCAGGCGGCGTGCGCGCGTGAGGGCACGGACCGCTTGGCGCAGGCGCTCGCGCGCGGATTCCGCAGACTCGTGTCCGAACCACAGACCGGGCGTGTCGGTCGCCTGGCTCACGTGATCGCCTCACCGAGGCGCCTGCCGCCACGCGAGGCTGCTATGGCGCGCCGGCCGCGCCGCAGCAGCACGTATATCACGAGGCCCGCGATCATGCTCACTCCCGCGTAGAGCGCTACAAACGCCCAATGCTCCGGTATCCCGGAAAATGTGGTGCCGGCCGATGCGACCTCGCCGAGCGCGCGCGTCGTGAACACCACATGGCTGGTGAACGGTACGAGCCAACCGACGACAGCGTATACCACGACCAGGATCGTGCGTACGATGAAATGACATTCGCTGCGATGCCGGCCGATCACAAGATAGGTGAGCGCGCCGCTCAGGCGGTAGAACAACGCCTGGAGCAGCGTTGCTGCGGCGCACCACGCAAGTGCCTGCCACTCGCCCCCGGAGATCGTGAAGGCCATCAGCAGCAGCGGTGACGATAGCACCAGCAGATGCACGCTATGAACGAGTTGACCCAGCACATAGCCGCGCACGATGCGGCCCAGGCGCAAGGGCGTTGCAAACGCCCAGTCGCGCAGTCCGTGCTGGCCCGGCAGCAGATACTCCTCGGCGCCGGCGCGCAGCGCATGGTAGGCGGTCGTGACACCCACGGTCATGACGAGCGCGATCAAGGTATCCGGGCCATGCTCGCTCTCGAGAACCGGCCCCAGGCCGCTTTTCGGCCACCACAGAAAAAGCACCACCGCCTGAATCGTCAGCAGGACAAGATAGTCGAGCTGCGCCTTGCCTTGGCGGTTGAGGCCTCGCAGCACTTCAGTGACGAGAGGGTTGATACGCATCCTATGGAGAGTCCGGAAATCGGCTGACAAGCCTTGTCCCCCACACCGCCCCCCTTTCCCGCCGGGAAAGGGGTTGGGGGTGAGGGAAGCGCGCGTCAGGCATTTGCCGAAAGCTCAATGGGAGCCTGTCGCAGCGCGGTCGACGGTGGCGTGGGGCGTAGCGTCCGATTCGGGACCGCCGGGCCTGCTCATGTCCGCCCGCGCGGAGTCGGCTTCGTTCGCCGCTGAATCGCCCGCGACTACCGCGATGCGCAGTGCGACCGCGGTGCTTTCCTGCTGCGACCAATGCGCACTTGCACCGGCCAACCGCATCGGGTTGGATGTCCGTGCGACTAGCAGTGCATCCCCTGGCGCCAGCGATTCGCTGCCGCTCGTTTCCTGCAGTCGGCGCTGGACCATGCTAAGTGCCGCTGCCGGCAAGTGCGGCGACGCGCCGGACGACGTCCTGAGAACGTCCCGCCACGACGCCGATCCGGTCGCGACGCCGTGCGTGGCGGCGATCAGACGGCGCTCGACGCGCGCACCCGCGGCTACCGGACCGACCTCGTAGGCGTAGCCGGCGAATACCAGCCACACGGCTTCGAGCCCGCGCCCGCTGGCATTGTTCAGATCAAGACGCGGACCCTTGGCTTCGTCGACGATCGAGGCGTCGAGCCGAAACGCGATTACGTCTTCTCCCTCCAGCGCGTGCAGCACATAGCGGCGCTGATCGAGCGCCTCGGCGTATGGTCGAGGCCCGTCGCCGAACACCCAGTCCGCGATCTTGCCGTCACGCTGCGCCTGACGGTGCGGTGCGAACACCGGCTCAACGCCGAGGTACTCCAGGCGCAAGGCACGGCTGCGGCTGGAATACATGCCGAGCTCCAGCGTGAGTCGTGCGTAACCGCTGTGCGGCAACGGCTCGATCACGGCGACCGCTGCGGCGCTCGCGCCGCGGGGGAATGCGCCCGGACCGAACAGCAGCCAAGCCGCTGACGCGAACAGCGCCGGAGCGGCCCAGCCGCCCGCTGCGGCGAGCCAGTTTTGTCGCGGCGCGCGCGCAGCTAGCGCACAGGCGGCGAGCAGCAACCCCAGATACAGTACGAGAAACAGGAAGGCCGTGGCCGATGTGGGGTAGGTCGGGGCAGCGTCACGGATCAGCTCCATGAGCGGCGGCACAGGCCCGGGTTCGGTCGCGCCGAGGGAGGCCATTGCCGCCGGCGGCAGCTGCAAGGTCTGCAGAAATAGTGCGCGCATGCCTTGCCAGCGATCAAACGGCGGACTCGCTACGTCGAACGTGAGATAGAGCACGCGACCGCGCCCGACGCGGTGCTCGACGATGAGCGGTATTTCGCCTGCGCGAAGCCGCACCTGTCCGCGGAAAGCGCCGAGCCGGTTGACCGGGACAGGGCTTGTGACTTCGAGTGAGGCGCCGAGCGCGTCCTTGAGCGCACCCGCATCGAGGCGGGTTATGCCCTGCGGCACGCCGGGCAGCAGGGCCGCCAGGCGTGCGCTACGCAGCAGCGCGTAATCCACGCCCCCCGATACCGCCAGAGTACCGCCCTGAGCGAGCCACTTGTGCAGCGCGTCGAACTGCTTCTCGCTCAGCCGGTCGAGCGATAGCCCCTGCAGCACTATTGCCGCGACGGCGTCGTAGCCTCGCCAGTGCGCGGGCAGCAGCTCCGGATGCGGGTAGAGCACACGCAGCCCGTCGACCGCGCCGTCGTTGAGGTAATCGAGATCGGCATCGCGGCCAAGCACCAGCAGCAGACGCTGGGCGCTGAAGCGGCTGCGCAGATCGACCTCAGTGCGTGCCAGCTCCTCGCCACCCGAGCGCACGCGAATGACGAGCGGACGCGATAAGCCCTGCGGTTGCACGACGAACTGCAGACGCTTGCGCGCAGCGCGGTCGAGCTCGAGCCTGCGCCGGTGCGTGCTGACCCGCGGCCGGCCGCGCAGGACGCCGTCCCCGCTGACCTGCACTTCCAGCGCTCCGGCGAGGTCGGCGCCGCGATTGGTCAGCGTGACGCTGAGCGGAGTCCAATGCCCGGGCCGGAAGGTGTCGGCGAAACCCACGGTCACCGCGATGTCGATCGCACCGGACGCCATCGCCAGAGGCCGCGCACCGGGCAGTGCGAGGAGCACGATCAGGCTCGCAAGCGGCCCGTATCCCCGCCAGAGGCGACCTGCGTGCTCTCGACCGTAACCGCGGTCGAGGACCGTGTCCCGGCTTGTCATGGCCTATTGTAGTAGCGGGGGAGTCTCGTCCGTCGGGACACTCGTTTTTGTTGCCGAGCCGTGTTGCCCGCGGTGGCGTGCCGGCTCCTGGTCCACAGTATGGCCGATGCCGCCGCTTGCCGGCATGCCGCGGCGCGGCACCGGGCGTCGTTCGCATAGAATGCGCACACGGCGGGCGAGCCGGTACGCACAAGGCGCCACGACAGGCACGAGGCGCCACCCGGTGCGTTGCGCGCCTGCGATGTCGACACGAGAGGAACAAAGCATGGCGGAAACCGCAGTCCCATATGCATACGGATACTTGTCGCCGCAGGAAGTCCGCTTCCTGGATGCGGCGGTGGAACGCCTGATACCGACCGACGAGCTCGGTCCGGGCGCGAGGGATGCGGGCGTGAGCTGCTACATCGACCGCCAGTTGTGCGGCATGTGGGGTACGCATGGCCGCAACTACCGCTCAGGCCCCTGGCGCGAAGGCACGCCCGAACAAGGTTTCCAGTCGCGCCTGACGCCGCAGGAGATCTATCGCATCGGCATCCAGGAGATCAACCGCTATTGCCGGGGAAAGTACGACAAGTACTTCGAATTCCTGTCGCCCGCGCAGCAGGACGAAGTGCTGCACGGCTTGGAACAGGGCGCGGTTGATCTGGTGTCGTTGTCCGGCAAGCTCTTTTTCACGCTGCTCTGGCGTAATACCGAGGAAGGATTCTTCGCCGACCCGATGTACGGCGGCAATCGTGACAAGATCGGCTGGAAGCTGCTCGGATTTCCGGGCGTCGCGTCGGGCGCCTACCGCGAGCATCTCGGCAATCCCGAGGTCTATCGCGCCGAGCCGGTCAGCATCCTGGACATCCGTTTGGGACACGCACAAGTCGACGCACAAGGCTTTGCCAAGCACGTACGGATCATCGAGCGGGACGGGAGCAAGCAATGACAGACAAGATGAAGCCAGTCGATGTCGTCGTCGTCGGCAGCGGCGTGGTGGGCTCGATCATGGCGATGGAGCTTGTCAGCGCCGGGCTCAAGGTGTTGTGCCTGGAGCGCGGCCGCATGATCGATCCGCAACAAGACTTCGTCATGCCCTACGTGCACGACGAGTTGAAGTACGATCGTCACAGCGACATTTTCCAGAATCTCTCGCGCGAAACGCTCACGTTCCGCAACAACGCGTCGCAGACCGCGCTGCCGATGCGCGAGCTCGGCTCGTTCAAGCCCGGCGAGATGGTGGGCGGCACGGGCGCCCACTGGGGTTGCAACGCGCGCCGCTTCCTGCCGCACGATTTCGAGCTGCGCAGCCGGGTCGACGAGCGCTACGGAAAGCGTTTCTTTCCCGAGGATTGCACCAGCCAGGATTGGGGCGTGAGCTTCGACGAGGTCGAGCCTTACTACGACCAGTTCGAGCACATCTACGGCGTCGGTGGCAAGGCGGGCAATCTGAACGGCGAGATCCAGCCCGGCGGCAACCCGCACGAAGGTCCGCGCTCGCGCGAGTACCCCAATCCGCCGACGCGCAGGACGCCGCAGGGTGAGATTTTCGCCCGCGCCGTGACCGAGCTGGGCTACACGCCGTTCCAGGGTCCGGCCGCGGCCATGACCCGGGACTACACCAACCTGTACAAGGTGATGCTCGGCGAATGCCAGCGCGGCGGCTTCTGCAGCAGCCACGTCTGTTCGCAGGGCGCGAAGGCAAATCCCCTGACCGCGGTGCTGCCCGCGCTGTACCGCAAGGACAACTTCGAGTTGCGGCCGCTGTGCAACGTGATCAAGGTCAATACCGATTCGACCGGCAAGAAGGCAACCGGCGTCACTTACATCGACGCCCGCGGGCGCGAAGTGGAGCAACCGGCCGAACTGGTGGTGTTGGCGACCTATTGCTTCAACAACACGCGCCTGCTGCTGCTCTCCGGCATCGGCACGCCGTACGATCCGCACAGCGGGCGCGGCGTGGTCGGCCGCAACTACTCGTACCAGACCGGCGGGCGCGTGCACGTGTTCTTCGACGATCGCGAGTTCAACCCGTTCATCGGTGGCGGCATGGTGAACACCTCGATCGACGACTTGAACGGCGACGTGATCGACCGTTCCGATCTGGGGTTTGTCGGCGGCGCCTATGTCGCAGTGCAGGCTTTCGGTTCGACGCCGATCAAGAACAAGCCCGTGCCGGCGGGAACGCCGCGCTGGGGGGCGCAATGGAAGAAGGCGGTGGCGCATTACTATCGCCGCTCGTTTGCGATCAGCATCCACGGCTCGTGCCAGAGCTATCGCCAGAACTACCTCGATCTCGATCCGACCTACAAGGACGCCAACGGCTTGCCACTACTTCGTATGACATTCGACTGGCACGAGAACGAGAAGAAGATGCTGGCGTTCATGTACGAGCGGGTCACTGAAATCGCCAGGGCGATGAAGCCCGCCAAGTACGCCGCGCACCAGATCTACAAGAACTACACCATCGTGCCCTACCAGAGCACGCACAACATGGGCGGTGCCGTGATGGGTGCGGACCCGGCCACGAGCGTGGTCAACAAGTACCTGCAGTCGTGGGATGTGCCGAATCTGTTCGTGGTAGGCGGAAGCGCTTTTCCGCACAATGCGGCCCAGGGTCCGACCGAGACCATCGGCATGCTCGCCTGCTGGGCTGCCGACGGCATCAAGGAGAACTACCTCAAGCGGCCCGGGCCGCTGGTGTAGCAGGTACGAGCGTGTCGTCGTCGCGCCAGGGTTCGGAACGGGAGAAGAACATGAGTACGAAGGTCACGGTCAACATGCTGCAGGCCTTCGCCGAGGCTTGGAACCGACACGATGCGGAAGCTCTGATGTCGTTCATGTGCGACGACTGCGTGTTTGACGCCTCCGCGGGCGCTGAGGTCTCGGGCACGCGCTACGTAGGCCGTGAAGCGGTGAAAGCAGGTTATACCGAAGTGTTCGAGCTCTTTCCCGATGCGCACTGGGCCAACGCCCGCCACTTCGTGCAAGGCGATCGCGGCGTTACCGAGTGGACATTCACGGCGACTCGCACGGACGGTAGTCGCATCGAAGTCAACGGTTGCGATCTATTTACGTTTCGAGGTGGAAAAATCGCCGTCAAGAACTCCTACCGCAAGAACCGCTCGCCGCAAGCGGCTTCGAAGTCGCGCTGACATGGACCCGCACACTCACCATAACCGCTGTCCTGCGCTGCCCAGCGCACACGCTGGCGCCCGATCCTCGTGGGGTGCATGATGCAAGCGCGCCGAATACGGTCAGCAGGCGAAGACGTGCTTGCTGCCGCGGTCGAACGGGCGCAGCAGTTTTGGCCAGACCGCCTGATCGCGGCGTACGCGTTGGGAAGCCTCGCGCACGGCGGGTTCAGTGCGGTGAGCGATGTCGATGTGGCATTCGTGCTCGCTGACCCGTTGCTCGCCACCGATGCGCAGCACGTCGCTGCGTTGAACGATGCCATCAAGGCGAGCAACGCGCCCTTCGCCGACCGGCTATCGGTGTTCTGGGGCTCGCTGCCCAGCCTGTCGGGCGTTTCGCCGGGCGGGCGTTTCCCGCCGCTTGATCGGCTCGACCTCAAGAAGTACGGTCGCCTTATCGTCGGCAGGGACGTGCGCGAGAGTGTGCCATTCCCGGCGAGGAGCGAGCTTGTCGTGGTCGGCGCAGAACTTGCGCTACGGCGCCTAGCCAGCGACGATGTGATTCGCAAACTGAAGAGCCCCGAGGCGCTGCTGCGCTGCGATCAGAAGACGCTCACGAGGCTGATCCTGTGGCCGGTGCGCTTCTTGTATACGGCACGCACTGGAGATGTCGGCCGAAACGATGTGGCGGTGGAGCATTTCGCCGCTGCCGGCAAGGAGCGGGCCGCAACTGAGCTGGTGCGTCTCGCGCTGAAGTGGCGCCATGCTTGTCCGGCTGCCTCCGACCAGGACGCAGCTGCCGCGATCGCTGCGGGTGCGGCTGCGCTCTATCACGAGTTTCTCGCAGACTACGAACCGCGCCTGCGACAATTCGAAAGACCCGACCTCGCCGCATCCTTCCGGGAGTGGCGACAGAGGTTGTGAACTGATGGAATTCGCCATTGCCAGCCCGCGCGATACCTGAACCTTCAATGGATTGATCGCATGGCCGAAGCACCGAAGCCAGCCGTAGTCCCGGCCGATCGCTACCTAACCGTCGGCAGCCTGCGGATTCATTTTCTGGACTGGGCGCAGCCCGCAGCCGAACCGAAGCCGCCGCTCATTCTGCTGCACGGCATCGGGCGGCTCGCACGTAGCTTCGATCCGATCGCACCGCACTTTGTCGACCGCTATCGCGTGATCGCGATGGATCTGCGCGGCCACGGCGATTCGGCCTGGCACCCGCAGGCGGCCTACCTGGTCGAGGATTACGCGCAAGATCTCGAAGGCTTGGTTGCGCAACTCGACTTGCGCGACGTCGTTCTGTGGGGCAATTCCACGGGCGGTCGGGTTGCGCAAGTCTTCGCGGGCACGCATCCCGAGCTCACCCGAGCGGTGATCGTCGAAGACGTCGGCCCCGAGCGGCCGAAGGAGATCTCGGCCGGGCGCAGCGCGCGCATGGCGCGTGAACAGCAGGGATGGGCGTCGGTCGACGAGCTTGCCGTCCAGCTCAAGCAGGACTATCCGCGCACCCCAGAAGCCACGCTGCGACTGATCGCCGGCCACAATTGCAAGCTTCGCGCCGACGGGCGCATCGTGCTCAAGCGCGATCCCGACATCGAGAAAGGTTTTGTACCCACCGAGATCTGGCGTTTCGTGAAGGCGATCCGTGCGCCGATCATCTACATCCTCGGCGGTGCGAGCACGATCGTGCCGGTGGCGACGCAGGAGGCGTTGCGGCGCGTGCTGCCGCAAGTCGAGATCGTCAGCATGCCGGGACTCGGGCACTATCCGAACGAGGAGGATCGCCAGGGGTTTGCGGCGATCGTCGATCGGTTTCTGCGCGCGCTGCCGCAGCCGTGAGCCCGACGGCTTGCCGCGCGGTTACGGCCCCGGCGAGCGTCCCGAGTCGGAAGTCGTTGCAACAATGATCTTGATGCTCGCCGGCGCCGAAATTGAGTTATCGTGGGGAACGCCGGCGCGAGCTGCGGCGCAACTGGGTTTTCCCGGAGGAACGGAAATTGAATGATGATCGAATCGAACGCGACAGTTCCCTCGTCGATACGGCATGGTTCGCCGCGCACAAGGACGATCCGGATGTCTGTCTGATCGAAGTGGCGGGGCTCAGGCCGGACGACGTCGAAGCGTACAAGGCGGGACATGTGCCCGGTGCTCACTCGTGGAAATGGCAGCAGATGCTGTGGGATACGCATAAACGCGACTTCCCCTCGCCCGAGGATTTTGCGCGGCGCATGGGCAAGGCGGGGATCGGCAACGACACGACGGTTGTTTTCTACGGCGAGGGCTTGCAGTTCGGCATCTATGCGTGGTGGGTGTTCCGTTATTGCGGGCACGACAAGGTCCGGGTGCTCGACGGCGCTCGCACGCGCTGGGCGGCTGAGGGGCGTGCGCTGGCGAAAGAAGTCCCTCCGCCACGGCCCGCAGCGCAATATCGCCCGACCGCGCGCGTCGAGCGCATGCGCATTCTGCGTGACGAGGTCCTGAGCTCGCTCGGCGCGCCGGGCGTACTCATTCTCGATGGACGCTCGCCCGAAGAGTACCGGGGCGAACGCGTCGGTGGGCCAGGGGGCCCCGATGTGGGTGCGATACGCTACGGCCGTATCCCGGGCGCCCAGCATCTGTACTTCGAAGACATGCTCAACGCCGACAAGACCTTCAAGTCGAAACCCGAGCTGAGTCGGCTCATGCAATCGCGCGGCGTCTCGAACGCCCGCAACATCATCGTCTACTGTCGCCTCAGCCATCGTGCGACGGTCCTGTATTTCGCGCTCACGCAGCTGCTCGGCCTGGACAACGTGCGCACGTACGATGGATCGTGGACCGAATGGGGTAACCTGGTCGGCGCCCCCGTCGAGCGCTGAGCATATGCGCCGGCGGCGCTCCGCGGGATACGCCGACAACGGTGTCATCGCGCATCGCGTTGCAGGGCGCCGTCGCGGCAACGACGTCATCCCCGAGGTAAGCTCATGAACGAGAACGAAGCGATCTACGACGTGGTCTGGCCGCTGGGAAAATCGCACTGGGACAAGCGCGATCTCAATCCCGGCATCGGCGATCTCAACGGCAGGACGATCGGCGAGGTGTGGGACCGGGTGTTCCGCGGCGAAGAGATCTTTCCCGCCATCCGCGCCGCGCTCAAGCGCCGATATCCGCGCGTGCGCTTTGTCGAATACGACACGTTTGGAGATACCCACGGCGTGAATCAGCGCCAGGTTCTCGCCGATCTGCCGGCGCGGCTGCGCGAGCACGGGGTCGATGCCGTCGTATCGGGGGTGGGCGCCTGAGGCGCCTGCACGCCCGCCGTGCTGCGGGCAGCGGCGGCAATCGAACGGGCGGGATACCCAACCGTGTCGATCGTATCGACCGGCTTCCTCAAGCAGGCCGAAGTGGTCGCACGCGGTCTGGGTATCGATGATCTGAGAATCGCCCATTACCCGGGCACGCCCATGGTCGACAGCGGCGAGGCGCTGCGACGCAAGGTCGACGAGGATCTGGCGCCCCAGATCGTGCAGGCGCTCGTGTCGCGTGTGAGTGAGCGTGCGGGCGAGCGCAGCCCGGAGCCGTCACCCAGGCAGGTCATCCTGAGCGGTACGCTCGAGGAAGTGAACGAGCATTTCTATGCTGCGGGCTGGACCGACGGGCTTCCCGTAATCCCGCCGACGATCGCCAGGATCGAGCGCTTCCTGCGCTTTACCGATCTCGCGCCGGACGAGGTGATCGGCATATGTCCGCCGGACAACCGCGAGGCGACCATCTGGAATATTGCCGCCACGGGGGTCATGGCAGGGTGTAGGCCCGAATACATGCCGCTTCTCGTCGCGGTGGTCGCTGCCGTCGCCGATCCGGAATTCCGCATCCAGGACGCGGGCTCCACCCCCGGTTGGGAGCCGCTCATCACCGTCAGCGGGCCGATCGCGGCCGCGCTCGATTTCAACAGCGGGCCGAGTGTCATGCGTATCGGCCGGCGAGCGAACAGCACCCTCGGGCGATTCCTGCGTCTCATCCTGCGCAACATGGCCGGGTTTCGATTCGCGCCGGGGGCTGGGGACAAGGGCAGCATCGCGCAGAACTTCTTCGTGGCGCTCGCCGAGAACGAAGCGGCGTGTCGTGAAATCGGCTGGCAGCCTTATTCGGTGGACCGCGGTTTCAATGCGGGCGACAACGTGGTGACGGTGCAAAGTGTCGTGAGCGTGAGCCCGCCCATCTATACCGGCAGCGACGACCCGGTGGAGCATGCGCGCATCCTCGCCGAGGTCGTCGGCCAGAGTTGTGTCTACTGGTCGCCCGTGGCGATGACCTACTCGCGCTACAACCCGCTCATCGTGCTCGGCCCGAGCATCGCGAGGGTCTTTGCCGATCACGGCTGGTCGAAGGACCGCATCCGCGACTACTTGTACGACAACAACTGGATCAGTGCGCAAGACGCCGAGCGCTACGCCTACTACATCGGGCTCACGGGCTTCAAGCTCGCGGACCATGTCGCCAAGGGCCTTCTGCCCAAGGAGTACTGCGCGAGTGACGATCCGAAACGGCTCGTGCGGGTGTTTCCCGATCGTGATGCGATCGGTATCGTTGTCGCCGGTGATCCCGGCCGCAACCAATCCAAGTGTTATGCCAGCAACCACACGCAAGGCCCCCCCGTCAGCCGCAAGGTCGCGCTGCCCGCCGCCTGGGCGCAGCTCCTGCCGAGGTGAGCGCATGCGGAATAATGAGCGTGCACGATCGCTTGACCGACTAATTTCTCCAACGAGGGCCACCCTGCCATGCCTCGCATGACCACCCGGTTGCGCGCGATGCTCAAGCGCGGCGAGCTCGACAAGGATTTCGTCATCATCGCGCGCTCGGACGCGGCGCGGGTGACGGGTCTGAGGGAGGCGGTGGAACGGGTGAATGCGGCCGCCGACGTCGGCGCGGATATGGGGCTCGTGTTTCCGCGCACTCCCGAGGAAGCCGTCGCGGCGCCCAAACGCTCGCGCTTGCCGCTCATCTACGTGCAAAGCCACGGTACACGCGATGGTCGCCCGTTGTACGGCTACAAGCAATTGAAGGAGATGGGCTACGGCGGCTGCATCGCTGTCGATCAGCCTCGTCTAGCATCACATGGCGCTCGCCATGAGGGAGCTCAAGAAGACCGGCGATTACACGGGGCTCGCAGAGCCGCAATTCGTCGCTGCGCGCAAAGGCGTCGAAGACATCATCGGGCTGGAAGCGTTCTATCGCATCGAGCAGGAGACGGTGGAAAAGTCGAAGCGCAAGCCCCCCGCCCAGGCGCGGCGTCCGAGGCGCTGAGAATCGCACCCTCCCCATGGGCATGAAAGCAGCAACGAAGTCAGCCCGTGCGCGCGTCGCCGTCGATATCGGCGGCACGTTCACCGATATCGTTCTCGAAGCCCGCGGCAGGCGCTGGACGGGGAAGGTCCTCACCACGCCCCGTGCTCCGGAAGAGGCGGTGATCGGCGCTGTCCGGGAAATTCTCGCCGAAGCGGGACTCGGCCCCGCTGCGCTCGAGCTTTTCATCCTCGGCACGACGCTCGCGACCAATGCGCTGATCGAGCGCAAGGGCGCGAGGACGGCGCTCGTCACCACCGCAGGCTTTCGCGATCTGGTCGAGATCGGCTGGGAGCATCGCTTCGCGCAATACGACATCTTTCTCGACAAGCCCGAGCCGCTGGTGCCGCGTTATCTGCGCCTGCCGGTGCCCGAGCGCATCGACGCCAAGGGCCGCGTCTTGCTGCCGCTCGACGAGCATGCGCTGCAAGCGCTGGTGCCGACCTTGCAGGCCGAGGGCGTGCAGAGCGTCGCGATCGCGTTCCTGCAGAGCTTCGCCAATTCCACGCACGAACGACGGGCACGAGAGATCCTGAAGGAGGCGCTGCCCGATTTGTGGATCACGCTGTCGTCGGAGGTCTGCCCCGAGATCCGCGAGTACGAGCGCATTTCCACCACCTGCGCCAATGCCTATGTGCAGCCGGTGATGGCGGGTTATCTCCACCGGCTGCAGCAGCGTCTGAGCGCAATGAGCATCGGCTGTCCGGTCTTTCTGATGACTTCCGGCGGTGCGCTCGCCACCCTCGCGATGGGTGCCGAGGAGCCCGTGCGCCTGGTCGAGTCGGGTCCGGCGGGTGGGGCGATCCTCGCGCGCAGCATCGCACAAAGCTGCGGCGCCGAGCGTGCGCTGTCGTTCGATATGGGCGGCACGACGGCCAAGATATGCTTCATCGATCACTACGAGCCGGAGCTCTCGCGCAGCTTCGAGTTCGGTCGCATGTATCGTTTTCTCAAGGGCAGCGGCCTGCCGATCCGCATCCCGGTGATCGAGATGGTCGAGATCGGCGCTGGCGGCGGATCGATCGCGCGGGTCGATGACATGCAGCGCGTGCAGGTGGGGCCGGAGAGCGCGGGTGCTGAGCCCGGGCCGGCGTGTTATGCGCGCGGCGGCGAGCGTGCGACCGTGACCGATGCCGATTGCACCATGGGCATGCTCGACCCCGAACGCTTCGCCGGCGGGCGCGTCGTACTCGATGCACAGCGCGCCGAGCGGGCGGTCGAGCGCGATGTGGCGAGGCCGCTTGACGTAGTCGTGCCGATGGGTGCGCTCGCGATCCGCGAGATCGTCACCGAGAACATGGCGAACGCAGCCCGCGTGCATGCCATGGAGCTCGGCAAGACGGTCGAGAAGTACACCTTGATCGCGTTCGGCGGTGCGGCGCCGCTGCATGCGGCGCGACTCGCGGACAAGCTCGGGATTGCGCGTGTCGTCATCCCGGTAGGCGCCAGCGTCGGCTCGGCGCTTGGCTTCCTCGCCGCGCCGATTGCGTTTCAGGCCGTGCGCAGTTGGTACCAGCTCGTCCCCTCACTCGATACGCGAAGCGCGAACCGCTTGTTGGGCGAGATGCAAACGCAGGCAACCGGCGTGGTGCGCGCGGCCGCCGGCAACGCGTCGCTCACGACCACCCGCATCGCGTACATGCGCTACGCCGGCCAAGGGCACGAGATCCCCGTGGCGCTGCCCCCGGGCGCGCTGTCGTCCGCATCGATCGGGACGCTCGAGCGGCGCTTCGCCACGGCATACCGTGCCCTCTACGGGCGGGTAATTCCAGCTATGGCGGTCGAGGTCATGAGCTGGTCGGTGACGGTGTCGACACGCATGAAGCGGGTCGTGCGCGCACGCCCGGTTGCACACACGAGCGCAACGCCTGCGGGCACGCGCCGGGTGTTCGAGCCCAAGCGCGGCAAGTGGCAGAACGTTCCGGTGTACGAGCGCGAAGCCTTGCGTCCGGGCGCGCGCGTGCAAGGCCCGGCGCTGATCATCGAGGATCAGACCACGGTGGTGGTCGCCGCCGACTTCGATGCGGCCGTCGACAGCCTCGGGTACATCGTACTCGACAAGTGCCGCGCGAAAAGGAGATAGCGATGGCAAAGCTTGCGGACATCCAGATGCAGGTGATGTGGAATCGGCTGATCTCGGTCGTGGAAGAGCAGGCGCAAACGCTCGTCCGCACCGCCTTCGGAGCCGCCACGCGCGAGGCCGGCGATCTCTCGGCCGGGGTCTTCCTGCCCGATGGCCGCATGATCGCGCAGGCGGTGACGGGTACGCCCGGGCACGTCAACTCGATGGCCGAAGCCGTGCGCCATTTTCTGCATGAATTCCCGCCGCGGGCGATGTTTGCGGGCGATGTCTTTCTCGCCAACGATCCGTGGAAGACCACCGGACACCTGAATGATCTCACCATGGTGACGCCCGTGTTCCGGGGAAAGCGCCTGGTGGCGCTGTTCGCCTCCACCGTGCACGTCGTGGATATCGGCGGGCTCGGCCTTTCCGCAGACGGCACGCAGGTGTTCCACGAGGGGCTCTTCATCCCCGTCGTGCGGCTCGTTGCGCGCGGCAAGATGGACGAAACTCTGCTGCGGGTGGTACGCGCCAACGTGCGCGAACCGGTGCAGGTGGAAGGCGACATCTACAGTCTCGTGGCGTGCAATGAAGTCGGGGGGCGGCGCCTGCTCGCCATGATGGATGAGTATGGGATCGAGGATATCGCACGCGTGTCCGAGCACGTCGTTTCGCGCTCGCATACGGCGATGCTCGCGGCGGTGCGTGAGTGGCCTCGCGGCAGCTGGTCGTTCGAAATGACCATCGACGGCTACGATGCGCCCATCACGCTTGCCGCGACGCTCACGATCTCGAAAGCCGGTATCGACATCGACTTCGCGGGCACGAGCGGGTGTGTGACGCACGGCATCAACGTGCCGAAAAGCTACACCGACGCCTACACCTCGTTCGGCGTTCGCTGCATCATCGGCGCACACATACCGAACAACGCAGGCTCGCTTTCGGTCGTTCGCGTGCGCGCACCCGAGGGCTCGATTCTCAATGCGCCGTATCCGGCTGCGGTGAGCGCACGCTCGGTGGTAGGACAAATGCTGCCCGACGTGGTTTTCGGCTGTCTGCGCCAGGCGCGCCCCGACCGGGTGCCGGCCGAGAACAGCTCCGCGCTGTGGAACCCGCGTCTTGCCGGCGGACAGCCGTTTCAGGGGATCGATCCGGCGCAGCTCCGGGCCGCGACGCGCTTCAACGTGACCGGATTCAATACCGGCGGCACCGGTGCGCGACCGAACAAGGATGGCTTGTCGGTCACCTCGTTTCCAAGCGGCGTGCGCAACGTCTCGGTCGAGATCATCGAGACGCTCTCGCCGGTGGTCTTCTGGAAGAAGGAGTATCGGCCGGATTCCGGCGGGCCGGGCGAGCACCGCGGCGGTCTCGGCCAGGTGATGGAGATCGCGAACGGAGAGCCCGCACCCATGATCATCTCGGCTACGTTCGACCGCATCAAGCATCCCGCACGCGGCAGCGCGCAGGGGCAGCCCGGCGCGTGCGGCAGGTTGTCGCTTAAATCGGGTGCCGAGCTGCGGGGCTTCGGCCGGCAGGTGATCCCGGCGGGCGATCGCGTCGTGCTGGAAACGCCCGGCGGGGGCGGCATCGGCGATGCGCGGAAACGCGCTCGGGAAGCGGTGGCGCGCGACGTCAGGAACGGGCTCGTCACGCCGGCGCAGGCGACAAGCATCTACGGCCGGTAGGCAGGCGCGGGCGCTTCAAAATCGCCCCGGTCAGTCAGGGCACGCGCGTCTCCAGTGCCGCTGACCGTGCCTCCAGACGGTCGATTCGCTCGTTCATTACGGGCACGATGGCGATAGCGCCGCCATGTGCCGCGCCAGCGAGGTAAGGCGTTGTTTCACGTCGTTCATGCTGGCTTCCAGCAGCGAGATCCGGTGAAAGACCGTATTGACATTCCCGCGAGCCTCGGCGCGAGCTTCACGCGCCTCGTCGCGGATTTCCGTCAGGATCTGCGCGGTGATACCGGCCATGCGGGCGTTCTAACAGGCCCCCCCGATATCGATGCGCGCTTGCTTGTGGCCTTCGGACGCTTCCTGCTGTCTGACTTCGCGGGTGAGCGCCGGCAACGCACTGAAGTCGAAGGATCTGTATCGGCGCTGCGAACCCTGGAGATCTTCGATGCGATTATGCCGTCACCCACCGAGCAACTGCATGCAAACTCGGTACTGGCACCCGTGATCCCCGGACTGTGGTTGGTCGGTATAGGATTTGAGCGTAGAGACCGGAGGAATTGCTATGACTAACCTTGAAGAATTGGCGCAGAAGGCACGTACCCTTTCTCCCGAGGACCGAGCACGTCTGGCGGAGGAACTGCTCGAATCACGTCATGAAGGTCGCGACCCCGAGGTCGAAGCGGCATGGGAAGCGGAAGTTCGTTGTCGAATCGCACAGATCGAGTCTGGGAATGCGAAGCTTGTTCCTGCTGAAGAAGTATTCGCCGAGATCCGCCAGTTGCCGAAGTGAAGGCCGTCCGGTTTCACGATGCCGCTCGTCTCGAACTTGTTCAAGAGGTCCGTTACTACGCCAGGATCAGTCCGGTTATTGGCCGTCGCCTCACGGAGGCGGTTGAAGAAGCAGTGACACTTGCGCGCTCCTTTCCTGATTGGCGCTCCCTACCTGGAGCGGACTCGGCGAGTGTTTCCGAGTAGGTTTCCGTTTTCCATCGTATACATCGAAGCGCGCTCGGAAATCTACGTTATCGCGTTCGCCCCTTTCCGGCGGAAGCCAGGATACTGGCGCACGCGCGTCGACCAATGACGGCGAAATTAGCCCGCATTGCAGCGGGCAGTCGTCGGTGGCACCTTCTTCGTTCGCCCGCACCTGCAACTGAGCGCGAGCGATTGCCGTCAATCAACCGACGCCGCGTCCGGGATGCTCGGCGTGTCGTCGCAGCGCCCGAAGTGCCACGATCGGCGCCCCCCTGAGAGACTCTTGCACACTCCTGAGGATACGTGATATTACTTACGCGCTTACGCGTATTTGGTGACTGCGGTACTGCATAACTGTTCGCGGGTACGAGCCTCTTGGCGCAACGCCGGGTGAAGGGAGGAAGGGTAGCCGCTTGACGACCGAGCACCTCGTCGGCCGGGATGGCTTCCTGTGGGCGCTCGCCGCCATGTGCGAGTTGAACGGCCG
>WYBJ01000004.1 GCA_011525945.1 Burkholderiaceae bacterium
GGGGCGGGGGGGGGGTCGCGGGGTGAATTTGGGTGGGGGGGTGGGGTGGCGCTGGCGGTGGGGGTGGCGGGGCGGGGGGTGGCGGCGGCGGCGGCGGCTCCGGCAGCTTCGCGGTGCCGTTCGCGGTGATCGTCCTCTATGGCGGCGGCGGCGGTGAGGGCGGCCGGGGGGGCGACGGCGGCAGCGGCGGCAGCGGCGGTCAGGGCGCTCCCGGC
Organism: Burkholderiaceae bacterium; assembly: GCA_011525945.1. GTDB lineage: Bacteria > Pseudomonadota > Gammaproteobacteria > Burkholderiales > WYBJ01 > WYBJ01. The sequence goes on from WYBJ01000004.1 coordinate 216, forward strand.
GGCAATGGCGGCGGCGGCGGCGGGGCGTTCGAGATCGTGGCGCAGGGGCGGATCACGTTCGCGTCGTCGACCTTGGCTGCGAGCGGCGGCGACGGCGCCAATGCGGGGACGTTTACGACCGGCACCGGACCGGGGAGCAAGAACAGCGGGCTCAACCAGGGGCAGACGGGCGGCGGCGCGGGCGAAGACGGGGGCCTGATCGACGGCGGCAGCGGCGGTAGTGGCGGCGCCGGCGGCGCCGGCGGCGACGGCGGCACGGGCGGCCGCGGCGGCTTCGGCGGCGGCGGTGGCGGTGGCGCCGGCGGCACCATCAAGCTGCTCGGTACCGATCTCAATGCCGGGCTGGCGAGCGTGAACGTTGCCGGCGGCACGGGCGGGCTGGGGAAGGACAGCGCCGGTGGCGATCGCCGTGCGGACAGCGGCGGTCGCGGCCGGCTGATCGTCGGCAGCAACACCGCGCTCACGACCGCCGGCGGCGAAGGCCGGCCGGGGTCGATCACGGGTGCGCTCCAATCGAGCTTCGACGGCCCGCGCAAGGACAACCCGTACATTACCGTCGGCAACGGCAACGATGTGACTACCGCGAATATTGCCGGACTTGCGGGCGGCGCCGACATCTTCGGTCTGCTGAAGGAGAATCTCGGCAGCGCGGTGCTGATCGACGATCTGAGCGCCGTGCTCGGCAGCGCGGCCGCGAGCAGCATCGCCGGCGCCGGTCTGCCTTCGGATGCGCTGCTCGCGCTCCACCGCATGGACCTGGCCGCGGCCGGTGACAACTACGCCGGCTTCGACATGCTCGTGCTGGTCAACCTGACCGATCGCGTGCTCGCCACGCCGTCGCTGGGGATCGCACCAACCGGTGCGATCTCGGTTGTGACCCTCGGCCTGCAGATCGACGGCGTCGGCACGCTGCAGGGCTTGAGCGCGCTCAACCCGCACGCGATCTGGGCGACGCTGATCCCGGAGAGCCAGTTCGACACGATGCGGGTGACGCTGCCTGGGCCGGACACGGGCGCGGGCTTCGTTACCCTGAGCGCGCAGCAGACGCTCATCGACGGTGCGACGCTCTACCTGCGCGCCCAGCGCCCGGTCGTTTCGAGCGCGCATCTGGCGGGGTTACAGGCGATTGCACTGAGCCCCGACGGCGAAACGCTGTATGCGCTCGACGCCACGCGAGGGGCCCTCGCGGTCGTCAACGCCGACGATCTCGGGCAGCGGCAGCTCTTCATGGATGGATCGGGGGGCATCACCGGGCTCGGTGGTGCGGCCGATGTCGCGGCGAGCCCCGACGGCAAGCATGTGTACGTAGCTGCCGCGGCGGACCGCGCCATCCTCGTATTCAGCGCGGGCGCCGAAGGCAACCTTTCCGGCGCTCCGGCGTCGGCGCCGGCGTTTGGCTTCGCGCACAACGCACTGGCGATCAGCGCCGACGGCGCGCGCGTCTATGCGGGCGGCAGCAACGGCATCGTCGGCTACAGCCGCGACCCCGCGAACGGATTGCTCGCCTATGCCGGAACCTTCAACAACGTGGCGGTCGACGATCTCGCGTTCAGCAGCGACGGCGCGCTCGTCTATGGTGTGAGTCGCGCTTCCGGAACTTTATATGTGTTTAACAGCGCCGACGTGTCGGCGCCGCTCGAACGGATCGACGGCATCGCCGGCGCGAGCGCAGTTGCGGCGAGCGCCGACGGCCGCTTCGTCTATGTCAGCGGGCAAGACGACAACACGGTCGCGGTGATCGAGCGCAGCGGCGCGGGCCATACGCGCGTGCAGACGCTGGCGAACCGGGTCGATGGCGTGCGCGGCTTGCTTGGGGCGAGCGACGTGGCGCTCACCCCCGACGGCAGTTACGTGCTCGTGACCGCGGCCGGCGGCAACGAGCTCGGCGTGTTTTCGCGCAACGCAATCACCGGGGAGCTGAAGTTCGTTCAGGTGCTGCGCAACGACGTGGGCGGCGCTGCCGGTCTGCGTGCCCCCGCTGCCGTGACGATCAGCGGCGACAGCACCCGCGCATTCGTTGCCAGCGCCGGTCTGGGTGGGCAGAACGGCGGCATCGTGACGCTCGACAATCTTGCGCTCGGCGCGATCCTGCCCGAGCCCAGGCGCGAGATCACGACCTTCGAGGGCATCGAGAGTTTGGCGGTCGTCACGGGCTCGGGCAGCGACACGTTTACGCTGTTGCGCGCGCCAGGCGCCGAGGTGGGCAGCGTCGCGGTGACGACGGGCGAGGGCGCGGATAGCGCGGTCGTGCTCGACCTGGGCGCGCTCACGACGCTGCATCTGGGCGAGGGCGCCGACAGCGCCCAGTTGCGCTCGACGCGACCGGGCAGCAACCTGGTGGTGCGGGGCGACGGCGGCGACGACGATATCCAGATCGCCCGCACGGGCGAAGCGGCGCGCATCGAGGTATTCGGCGACGATGGGCGCGACACGGTGCGCGTGCTGGGCGCGAATCTGCCGCTGTCGGCGACGACGATCGTCCACGGCGACGACCCCGGCACGACTCCGGGCGACACGCTCGTGTTCGACCCGCAGGGCGAGTTCTATCTGCCGGCCCCACCCGCGCCGGGCGCCGGCAGCGTGCGAACCTTCGGTTTGAACGGCGTCGTCTTCGTCCCGCGCGGGGTATTGGTGTACGACACCTTCGAAGGCGAAGTGAAGGTGATCTCGGCGCCGATCGTTCGCTTCGTTGGCGCGCCGTACACGATCACCGAAGGTGACAGCGCGAGCTTCTCGGTCGACGTCAACCCGCTCGGATTGAGCGGCGAGCTCGATGGCCCGGTGCGCTGGGATATCGACGGCGACGGCAACTTCGGCGACGCGTTCGGCGGCGCTATCGCGCTCACCTGGGCGCAGCTCGCGAACCTGGGCCTCGACGACGACGGCGTCTACCAGATCGCCGCGCGCGCGACCAACACCGATGGCTTCAGCGCCGAAGCGTTCACGTCACTCACCATTCTGAATGCGCCGCCGGTGCTGGCGTTGACGGACGACACGGCCGGCGCGCCGGTGCGCGTGGGCGATGACTACCGGATCGCCTTCAGCGCGGCCGATCCGGGCGACGACCGCGTGCTCGAGTGGCACGTGGACTGGGGCGACGGCAGCACCGAGACCTTTGGTGCGGGCACGAGCAGCGCAAGCCACCGCTATACCGATCCCGGTGCGCTCACGGTACGCGTCGCGGCGGTCGATGAGGATTCGTCGCCGCACGAGGCGGCCGCGGCATTCATCGGCGTGACGGTGGCGGTCGACGCCGGTCAGATCAGCGCCGGCAGCGCCGACTATCGCATCGCCGAGGGTGAGTCGGTGACGTTGCAGGCGAGTGTGGTCGGTACGCCCGATCAGTTGGGCTGGTTCGTCAACGGCGTTCTCGCGAGCCTGGCCGAAAGTCCCACGCTGGCGTGGTCGAATCTGCAGGCGATCGGTGTCGACGATCAGGGCGAGTTCAGCGTCGTGCTCGGCGCCCGCTATGCGGGCAATATCGTGTTCTCGGCGCCCGTGGCGCTGCACGTTGCCAACACCGCGCCCGCCGCAAGCTTCGGCGCCAGCGCGGCAGCCGTGGATGAGGGCGGGAGCGCGGTGGTTGCGTTTACCGGTCAATCCGATCCGTCGGCTGCCGATACGCTGCGCGGCTTCCTCTACAGCTACGACTTCGGTAACGATGGCGCGTTCGAGATCGTCGATTCCGCCGCCGCGTCCGCGCCCGTCCCTGCGAGCTATCTGAAAGATGCGGGCACTGTTTCGATTCGCGGGCGCATCCGTGATCAGGCAGCCCCCGGCGACACCGATCCGACGCACGTGGGTGCGCTCGATCTCATCACCAGCCTGACGGTACGCGAGGTGGCGCCGGCGCTCATCGTCGACGGGGCGCCAAGCGCGACCGAGGGCGCACCGTATGCGCTCACGCTGAGCGCGAAGGATCCGGGCAGCGACGCGATCGCGCGCTGGATCGTCGATTGGAACGACGGCACGGTCGAAGTGTTCGAGGGGCCCGTGCAGACGCTCTCGCACACGTTCGCGGATGACGGCTTGCGTACGATTGGGGTGAGCGCGATCGACGAGGACGGCAGCTACGCCGCTACCAAGGCGGTCTCGGTGCGCAACGTGGCGCCGCGCCTCGAGGCGCTGGCTGCCACCGACGTCGACGAAGGCGGACTCGCCGAGGTCACAGGGCGCATCGTCGATGCGGGGACACAAGACAGATTCCGCATGACCATCGATTGGGGCGAGGGCGCGCCCGATGTGATCGAGCTCGCCGCCGGTACGACCGACTTCGTGCTCGAACATCGTTATCGCGACGACACGCCGAGCGCGACCGCATCCGACCCGTTCGACGTGTCGCTCGAGGTCTCCGACGGTGACGACGTAGGTGCCGGTTCGGTCGGGTTGAATGTCCGCAACCTGTCTCCGGCGATCGACGCGCTCGCTTTCGCCGCACCGCGGATCGACGAGAACGCCCTCGGCGTGCTGGCGGGAACGATCGCCGACGCGGGTGTGCTCGACTCTCATGTCATCGTCATCGATTGGAACGATGGCTCGTCTCTCGACACGATCGCGCTGCCCGCCGGTACGGCGGCTTTCTCGGCCACCCACCGCTTCCTCGACGACGATCCTACGGCCACCGCGAGCGACGACTACACGGTCGCGGTGACGGTAACCGACAAGGACGGCGGCAGCGGCGCGGCGGACGCCACCGTGACGGTGGTGAACCTTGCCCCGGTCGTAACCGCCTTGGGACTGGCCGAGATCCAGGCGCCCGGAACGCGCGACACGCAGCTTTCCGGCCGCTTCGCCGACGTCGGCTCGCTCGATACGGTGACGGTCACGCTCGACTGGGGCGACGGCTCGTCGGCGCCGGCCGTGATCGATCCGGCCGCACGCACACTTGCCGCCTCGCATCGCTACACGACCGCGAATGGTGACGAGAAGTTCTCGATCGTCGCCACGATCGTCGATGACGACGGGGGTACGCGCACGGCGGCGATCGTGAGCGACGGCAGCAGCATTCCGACCGCGCCACGCGCGGTCGACGACAATGCGACAGTAGACGAAGACAGCACCGTGGCGATTGCAGTGCTGGCGAACGATATCGATGTCAACGGCGATGCGCTCGATGCCACGGTGGTGTCCGATCCGCTGCACGGCACGGTCGTCGAGAAGGCCGACGGCAGCTTTCTCTATGCGCCAGCGGCGAACTACTTCGGCGCCGACGCGTTCAGCTACCGGGTGAGCGATGGGGCGCGCGAGTCGAACGTCGCCACCGTATCGATCACGGTCAAGCCGGTGAACGACGCGCCGGTGTTCACTTCCAGCCCCGACACTTCCCTCGCGATCGCCGGCGAGCTGCGCGCCCCGGCCGATCGGGCGTTCCGGTTGAGCGGCGCCGACCTCGAGCTGAAGCTCGTGTCGCGCGACACGGGCAAGTACGAGGTGGGCTTTTACCGCGTCGACGACGATTCGGGGCGAATCGGCGGCATGCGCCCGGGCGATGCCGGATACTTGGAAGCGGCGCTCGCGCCCGATCGCGCGCGCGTAGCGTTCAACCTGCGCTCGACATCGGGCGCCGAGCAGTCGCTCGCGCTCGACGAGCAGGCGCTCTACGGCGCTTATCTGATCGTCAATCCCAAGCGCCTCGCCACCCCTGGAGGCAGCCCGGTCGGCCCTGCGCCGTATGGCGGCAGCGTGTACTTCTCCTTCGAAGGTGCTAACCCGGAGGCGTACGATCACCTGCGCGCGCGCAGCGTGGCCGGATCGTTCGAGATCGAACTCGGGTTCGAGTCCTTCGCGCATACGGGCGACAAGGACTACGACGACCTGGTGATTCAGGCGAGCGGCTTCGCGCTCGGTAGCGGCGAGGCGCATTTCACCTATGACGTGCAGGCGCTGGATATCGAAGACGCGAGCCTCACGTACCAATTGATCGAAGCCCCCGATGGAGCGCAGATCGACCCCGTCAGCGGACGCATCGACTTCGCCGCCCGCGCGGGTAGTTTCGGCTTCGTGGTCGGGGCGCGCGACAGTGAAGGGGCGGAAACGGAGCAGCCGTTTACGCTCACCGTGCGCGCAGACGAGGCTGCGCTCGTCCGAGTCGATGCGCTCGCGCTCACGCCGAGCGGCTTGCGCGCCCGCTTCGACCGTGCACTCGATCCCGCACCGATCGACGCGGCGGATATCGTGCTTACCGACGCGCTCGGCAATCCGATCGAAGGGGCGCTCGCGCTCGATGCGGACAATGCCGGCTTCACCTTCATCCGCACCGGCGGCCCGCTCGATCCGGGCAGCTACACGCTGCGGCTCGTGAGCGGCGCACAGGCGTTCGCCGGGCTCGACGGCGACGCCGACGGGGTATCCGGGGACGACTATGGCGCCACGTTGCGTGTGGCCGCGAGCAACGCGCTCGGCGTGATCGGCATCGCCGATACGCTCGCTGCCGAGCCGGGGGAGAGCTTCGCCACGGCCATCACGCTCACCGGCGGCGGAGGCATCAAGGCGTTGCGCTTCGCGCTGCTTTACGACCCCGCCGTGATCTCCGATTTGAGCGCCACATTGGCGATCGGGCTACCGGCGGGGACGAAGCTGAACGCGGTCTTCCCCAGCCCGGGTTATGCGCGCTTCGTGCTGAGTGTGCCGCCGGGATTGCCCGCGGGTGCGATCGAGCTCATCACGCTCGATGGGCGGATCGCGGCGAGCGCCGCGCAAGGCGCGGTCCGAGTGCTCGACGTGATGGACGTATTCGTCAACGGCAGCAATCCGGCAAACGATGACGATGGGATATTGGCGCTAGCTGCAGCGCCCGCGCCGCTCGCGTTACGGCTGCAAGCCAGCGCAATCGGCGCGGCGGAAGGGGGCGGCGCCGGCATCGGGGAGGGGCCGCAGGAGGTGACCGCTACGAGCTTCGCGCTCGAGGAGCAGATGGCGCCAGCCGCGCCTGCGCCGCACCCTTCGAAGCTTGCTCGGCTCAAGACGGCATTGCTTGGCTTGGTACAAGAACGCGCCGCCGCCGAGGCGGCGCCGATCGAGCTCGCGCCAACGGCGCTGCCGCTTTTGACTCCGGCCAGGGATTCGGTGCGAACCCTGGACAGCGCCGGTGCGCTGCCGGTGATCGACTTCGACCCGGCGTTTGGCGCCGATACGGTCCTGCCGCGCGACGCGCCGGCCGATCGTTGGAAGAAGGATTTCGCCAACGCGCTCGGACGCTCGCAGAGCAACCCCAACGTCGGGATCAAAGTGACGATCGCCGCCGGACCCCCGGTGCGCGCCGTAGAGCCGGTCCACCGCGTGGCGACGCGGTGACACTCAGGGTTGGCGTTTGAGGACGCGCCCGGGTCGTGCGCCGGTCGCTGCGCCGGCGCGCCACACCGGCTCGCCGTTCACGATCACGGTGTGGATGCCAGGCGCCGGGCGCACCGGGTCTTCGAACGAAGCGGCGTCGATCACGACCTCCGGGTCGAATAGCGTGATGTCGGCAAAGGCGCCTTCGCGCAGCACGCCACGGGCCTCGAGGCCGAAGCGCGCGGCAGTGAGCCCCGTCATCTTGTGCACCGCCGTCTCCAACGAGAACAGCCCGAGCTCGCGCGCATAGTGGCCGAGCACGCGCGGGAACGTTCCCCACAGGCGGGGATGCGGGCGGGCATCGTGCGGCAGCCCGTCGGAGCCGATCATCGTGTGCGGATAGGCGAGGATGCGCTGCACGTCGGCCTCGTCCATCATGAAGTAGATCGCTCCCGCGGGTTGCAGGCGATCGATTGCCTCGACTTCGCTCACACCCAGCGCGCGCGCTGCCTCGACCAGATCCATGCCGCTGAGCTCGGGGTGCGGCTTCGACCAGGTCACGATGATGCGTGTCGACTGGCCCGCGCGATGGCGCTGCATCACGGTGGACGATGCGATGTAGGGGTAGCAATCGAGCCCGATCGGCTGGCGAGCGCGCCGGCTTTCGATCAACGCCAGCGTTTCGCTCGAGCGGCCGTGGTTCGCTTTGCCGACGCACTTGTGATGCGAGATCACGACCGCGATGCCGAGCTCGTCGCCGATGCGGAACGTCTCGTCCATCGCTGGCACGATCGCGTCGTCTTCGTTGCGCATGTGCGTGACGTAAAGCCCGCCAACAGCCGAAAGCGGCCGGCATACCGCGATCAGCTCTTCGGTCGGGGCCCGGGCCGCGGGCGCATACGCCGTACCCGTCGATATGCCGATAGCGCCTTGCTCGAGCGAGCGCTCGGCAAGCGCGCGCATGGCGTCGATCTCCGCCGTCGTCGCGGCGCGATCCAAGCGGTCCATGGTGGCAGCCCGCAGCGTCGTGTGTCCGATGAGGCAGGCGGCATTCGCTGCCGCGGGCGCGTCGGCGAATGCCGCGCAGTAACTGCGAAAGTCCGGGAAACGAAACCATTGTCCGTCGCTGTCGAGCAGATCGAGCGGCGGGATCGAGGCGCTGTGAGCCGGCGAGCAGGCGAGGCTGATGCCGCAATTACCCGCGATGACGGTAGTCACGCCTTGGCTCACCTTCGGCGCCATGGTCGGATCCGACAGCAGCATGCGATCGTCGTGCGTGTGTGCGTCGATGAATCCGGGGGTTGCGACCAGTCCGCACGCGTCGATCTGGCGGACGGCCTCGTCATCGCTCGCGAGTCGACCGAGGCGCACGATACGATCGCCGCGGATGCCGATGTCACCGGCGAAGCGCGCGGCGCCGGTTCCGTCCACGATGTTGACATCGCGAATGGCGAGGTCGAGTCGATTCGTCATGATGGGCTCCGATAGATCATTGCAGGTTTCGGCAAGCTTATGCCAAATCGCTGCCGGCGCGTTCCCGCATTTCCCAAGGGGCGCTTGTCTTCTCTCTCCCTCCGGGAGGGACCGCGTTCTTTTCCCAAGGTGCGCTTGTCTTCCCTTTCCCTCCGGGAGGGATCGAGTGTGAGGGAAAAGAACTCGCTACGGTGCGCAGTTCATCCCTCACCCCGCTCCCCTCTCCCACCGGGAGAGGGGTTGGGGGTGAGGGAAGAGGCGCCACGCGAGGTTCCAGGGCGCAAGTCGCGATGCGCCATCGTGGCGTCTCTCCCGGAGGGAGAGGGGAGCATCGTGTGTCCGCTGCCGCGGGTGGGTTCCCGACTGTGGGCTGGCGGAAGGGGAAAACGAGACGGTCCGAAGCGACGCAGCGGGTCGATTGCCTGCACGAGGCTACGCTCGAGCGGATTCGGTTCTCCCTCCAGCCGCGCCGCGAGCACCTCGGCGCACAAGGGCGCCCATATCAGTCCGCGTGCGCCCATGCCGTTCAGGACGTAGCAGCCGGAATCGACGCCGGCTGGATCCATCGCGCCGCAAAGCGGCAGCCGATCGGCGGTAGCGGCACGTACCCCCGCCCGGCCGGAGAGCCGCGCGGGATCGAGCCCGAACTCGAAGTCGGGTAGCATGCGCTGCGCACGCGCGACATTGCTCGCGTGATCGCTGCGGCGCACATCGACCGCCTCGACGCCGGGCTCGAACGTCGCGCCGACGCAGTGGCCGCCGCCGGGCAGCGGTGCGATGTAACCGTCGCCGCCGACGACGATGTCGAGCGCTTGGCCCGGCGCCGGCGGAAGGTAGCTCACCTGGCCGCGCACACCGACCAGCGGCGGCAGCCGCGGCAGGTCGAATCGACGCATGTCGTAGCCGTTCGCGAGTACGAGCACGGGCGCCTGCGCCAGTACCTGGCCAAGCGCATTGCGGGCGTACCAGCCCGCTGCCGAGGCAACGATCTCTTGTACATCCGTGCAGAGGTGCGTCCGGATGCGATCGGCGCCGAGCGCGAGCAATGTCCGGCACAGCGCCCGCGGATGCGCCCAGCCGCCGTCGCCGATCCACCACCCGGGGCCCGCGACGCGCTGCTTCGCAAGTCGCGCACCTTCATCGGCCTCTACCCAGCGCACGTATCGCGGTGGAAAGGCGTGCGCAGCGAGGATCGCGGTCATGCGTTCGGCGTGTTGCGTCGTGGTCGCGACGTGCAGGACGCCGGTTCGCCGATACACGTCGGCGAATGCCGGATTGCCGCCCAGTACATCCGTCGTTCGTAGAAACGCTGCGCGCGCGAGGCGGGCGTTGTCGTTGTCGGCGAGGTTCAGTGCAGGGCGCACGACACCGACCGCGTTGCCGGAAGCTTCCAGAGCCGGCTGCCGGCGGCGTTCGATCAGGTCGACGCTCCAGCCGCGCGCTGCGAGTGCGTGCGCCGCCCAGCAACCGGCGAGCCCCGCGCCAACGACGAGTGCATGGCGCGCTCCGGGCGCGCCTTCGGCAGCGCCGACTCCGGGTCGAATCGCGCCGAGCATCGCCCGCTTGCGCCCGAACCCGGGCCGCTTGTCGACGTGGAAGCCCGCTTCCTGCAGGCGCGAGCGAACGAGCGCCGCGACCGACCAGGTGGCGGCGCTCGTCCCCGGGCCGCTCAACCGCGCAAGTTGCCGAAACAGCGCCTGCGACCACATCGCGGGATTTTTCCGCGGCGCAAACCCGTCGAGAAAGATCGCGTCCGCGCGCGCGTCGAGCTCGGCGAGCATTTCGCTCGCATCGCCAAAGATGAGCGTGAGCGCGATGCGCCCGCCGGCCAGATCGACGCGATGAAAGCCGCGCAGCGGGACCGGCCAGTGGCGGCGAAGCGCTTCGGCTAGGTCCGAGCTCTGCGGCCAGCATGCGTGCGCGCGCGCCAGGTCCTCGGGCAGCGCGGGATGCTTCTCGACCGCGATGTAATTCAGCCGCAGCGGCCGATCCGGGTCGGCGAGCAGCGCCTCGGCGCAGCAGAGGAAATTGAGACCCAGCCCGAAGCCGGTCTCGATAATCGTGAACGAGCGCCGGCCGCGCCAGCGTTGCGGCAAGCCGTTACCGGCGAGGAAAACCGCGCGCGCCTGCGCCGGCCCGCCATCGGCCGAATGGTAGACATCGCCGAAGTCTTCGGAGTAGGGCGCGCCGAGCGCGTCGAACACGATGCGCGCGGGCTGAAGGGATTTAGCGTGCATCCATCAAACACGCCCGAAGGAGGTATCGCACAGACTCTCGCACGGGTCCGGTCGCGGTGACGCGACGGTTATTCTTTTCGCCGGAAGAGTTCTTGCGCATCGGGGTGGCGGATCGTCGCGGTCAGCATGTCGAAACCGCCGGTTGCGCGCAGATCCGCCGCGAGCTTCTGGATCGTGGACATCACCACCAGCGTCGGCGCCGCGGCGATCGTGATCCGTGCGACGCCCATGCGTTCGGCAGCAGGAGAACGGGCGGCGCTCGGTGTCGCGCGAGAAACGAACTCGCCATCGCCGCCTGTTGAGCTTTGTCCACGTCGGCCTCGCCATAGCTGCGCCAGATGCTCGATGAGCAACTAGCATACGCCCGTACAGACGGCAACAGAAGCCGCGCGGGATGGTCCAAATCGCGCGCGACCTCGGATCTTTCCCTATGGCGAAGAAAATGCTGCGTCGATATCCTCGCGAATTCGTGCCCAATCTGGGATCGACCGCTGACGGGGCAACCTGACGCCAGACTTGGCCGGATACAGCTGCTGTTCGAGGGTTGTCTCGCCGAGCGCCTTAATCGTGGCCCAGTCGGTCAGACCCGCGGCGCTCGCCCGGCGTAGGCACTCGGCCACGGCGGTCTTGCCGCAGCCCACCGCCACCGTCGAAGCCGATCGGATGAAGCCGCGGGCGCGGCACGCGGGCCAAAGGGAACGGATCGAAGTGCTCGCGGCGGAGCGCAAGTTAGTGAAGTTCCAGCGGCCGGCGGCGTGAAAGTATCCTTGAATGAACGCCGGTTGCCGTATGGCTCGCTCAGTGATATATATCATTGCCAGATATCGCGAGTGACGAGGTATTCCATGGATACAGCGAAGCTTTTCAATAATGGGCGTAGTCAAGCCGTGCGATTGCCGAAGACCTATCGCTTTGAGGGCGACGAAGTGCTGATCAAGCGCGTCGGTCGGGCCGTTGTCTTGCTGCCACGAGCTCATGCCTGGGATGTGTTGTTCGAGAGCCTAGATCAGTTCGAGCCTGGCACGCGGATCGAACGTGCACAGCCGCAAGCACAACAGAAGCGGGTGAAGCTCAGGAGATAGGTCCTGTGCCATGCGGTACATGCTGGATACGAACATCTGCATTTACCTGATCAACGATCGTCCGGCGACTGTGCGCAAGCGTCTCGAAGCGTTGAACCCCGGGGATGCCGGGGTATCGAGTATTACGGTGGCCGAGCTTGCCTACGGGGTGGCGAAGACGCGTTCCTCGCGCAATCGGTCGGCGCTGGAAAGCTTTCTGCTGCCCTTGGAGATTGCGGACTTCGGCCTCGATGCGGCGATGGTCTACGGCGACGTGCGCGCAGCGGTCGAGCAAAAGGGCACCCCGATCGGTCCGCTCGATATGGAGATCGCTGCCCATGCGGTCGCATTGGATGTCATCCTCGTGACCAACAACCAGCGCGAGTTCAGCCGCGTGGCTGGTTTGCGGTGCGAGAATTGGGTATGAGCGACAGCGCTTCCTTCTAACACCGAAAACACCTCCGCGCCTATCCCCAAAAATCACGCGAATTTCAATCCCTGTCGACACCCACCTCCTGGAAGACGATTTTTCGGGGAAGCTCAGTAGATCCTTCTGACGCGCGGTTTCCTGCGGCTACGATACTTGGGTTGCGCCCGTCCTGACGCAATCCGTACCCCACCGTCCCTCGGCTCGGCGGTCAGCGCCTCGCCCTGGATCATCAACAATCCGCTGCGCCCGGGGACGGTGCCGAGCTCGACCCGATGCGCTGTCAGCGCCGCGGGCTCGAGGCCGTCGAGGATGGCGCGCATGGCTACAAGTCGATAGCCCTGCGTGCGCCAGCCCACAAGCAGCGTCTCCAGCACCGATCTCAGGCGCATGCCTTCGAGCTCGGCGTGCAGCGTGAATACATGATGCGTCGCGGGTGCGATGCGGGTGAGCTCCAGCAGGCGGGTGGCGGCGCCGGCCAGGCTCAAGCCGTCCACGCCGATCAGTTCATCCAGCGTAGGCAAGGTCGTGGGTAGCTGCGGGCATGCGAGCGCGGCCTTGCCTACCACGGGTCGGAAGGGATGCGTCCCGCGCGTGTCGGAACCGTATCTGAGCCCTGCCGCTTCCTCGGCCTCGAATGCGGTCGCGTTCATCTGCCAGCCTGCCGCGCCATGGACTTGCGGCGCTTGCCCGAATACGTCACCGAAGGCATCGAAGCCCCGTCGCAGCTCGCGCCGCGTCCATTCGGCTGGGCGCGTTGCGACGAAATCCTGCCAGCGCACGTGATCGTAACTGTGCAGCCCAACCTCGAAGCCCGCCGCTTGTACCGCCCGCATCTGCGCGGCGCACGTGCGGCCGATGTGCGGTCCGGGTAGCAGCGTTCCATAAAGCAGCGTGCGCAGACCGTAGTGCAAGGGAACCGACGTGCGGGCGACTTTGCGCAGGAAACCGGGCCGGAGCAGCCGGCGCAATGCGCGCCCGGTGTGATCGGGTCCGACGCTGAAGAGGAACGTGGCGCCAGCGCGGTGATGTCGGAGCGCATGCACCAGTGCGGGAACGCCCTCACGCGTGCCGCGCAGTGTGTCGACATCGACCTTCAGCGCGAGCAGGGGCTGTGCGCCTTTCATGCGACAGCGGGCGCGCGCAGCTGCTCCGTCTCGTGCGACGACAATCCGTGGTCGTCCCCGGCAAGCTCAATCACGCGCTCGGGTCGGGTGTGATAGTGGTTGAAAAGCTCGGCCAGCGTCTGCGCCATGCCGATGCGCGGCTGCCAGCCGAGTTCCGCGCGGGTGGCCTCGATCTGCGGCCGGCGGTCGGCCATGTCCTGGTAGCCGGCGCCGTAGTAGGAGTGCGCGGATACCTCGATCAGACGCACGCGAGCGGCATGGTCGCGCCATTCGGGCAGGCGCCGCGCGAGCCGGATCATCAGCACCGCCAGCTCGCGGATGGAGAGGTTGTTGTCCGGATTGCCGATGTTATAGATGCGTCCGGCTGCGATGCCACCCGGGTTGGCTAGGATCGTCATGAGCGCCTTCATCGCATCCTCGACATCGGTGAAGCTGCGCCTTTGCGCCCCGCCGTCGACCAGCCGGATCGGCTCGCCGCGCGCGATATGGCCGAGAAACTGAGTTACCACGCGAGAGCTGCCCTCTTTCGCATCATGCGGATCGTCCAGCCCGGTCCCGACCCAGTTGAATGGCCGAAACAGCGTGAAGTCCAGTGTGCCCGACTGACCATAGGCCCAGATGACGCGGTCGAGCAGTTGCTTGCAGCACGAATAAATCCAGCGCTGCTTGTGGATCGGCCCGAGCACCAGGCTCGACGCTTCGACGTCGAATTTTTCGTCGGTGCACATGCCGTAGACCTCGGAGCTCGAAGGGAATACGAGGCGCTTGCCGCGCTTGACGCAGGCGCGCACGATCGCCAGATTCGCCTCGAAGTCGAGCTCGAACACTTCCAGCGGCCGTGTCACGTAATCGGCCGGTGTCGCGATCGCGACCAGCGGCAGCACGACGTCGCACTTCTTGACGTGGTATTCCACCCACTCGTGATTGATCGTGATGTCGCCTTCGAAGAAATGAAAGCGCGGGTTCGACCGGAAGGCGTCGATGCGCTCGCTGTACATGTCCATGCCATACACCGACCAGTCGGTCTGCGCGAGCACGCGTCGCGTCAGATGATGTCCGATGAAACCGTTGATGCCGAGGATGAGGATCTTTTTCATGGGATTCGGTCAGCGTCCGAGCGGAAGTGAGCCTGTGATTCCGAGCGCATGGTCGATCGCCGCGGCGGCGACCGGCATGCCATCGAGGTCCGATTCGACGATGCGCAGTACTCCGCCTCCGCCGCAGTCTACGAAGCACGAGCCGTTCTCCACGTATAGCGCCGGAGTGCGCGAGCGCTCGCGCCGTTGCGGCTCGCGCGCCGTGCGCAGGACGCCCAGACGACGACCGCGCGCGATGGTGAATGCCCCGGGATACGGTGGCGCCACCCCCCGTACCAGATCGTGGATGGTCTTTGCGTCGGTCTGCCAGTCGATGCGTCCATCCTCGGGCCGCCGACGACCGAAGTAGCTCGCTTGCGCCTCGGGCTGCGGGATCCTCGGCGCGCGGCCGTCGACAAGCGCATCGAGGCTGCGCCACAGGACGAGCTCGGCTGCCACCGTCACCTTCCTGAAGACCTCGAACGCGGTGTCATCCGGTAGGATCGGGACGACCGCCTGGTCCACGATGTCGCCGGCGTCGGGCGCTTCGTTCATATAGTGCAATGTTGCGCCGGTGCGGCTCTCGCCGCGGATCACGGCCCAGTTGACCGGCGCGCGGCCGCGGTATCGCGGCAGCAGGGAACCGTGCATATTGAGTGCGCCGCGGCGCGCCAGGCGGAGCAGGGGGCTGCGCATCAGCTGGCGGAAGTAGAACGAAAAGATGAAGTCCGGTGCGATCGACGCAATGCGTCGAACGAAGGCATCGGCGTTGACGTCGTCCGGTAGCGCGACCTCGACGCCGTGAGAGATCGCGCTTTCGACCACGCTCGCAAACGCCGCGACCTCGTGCGGCTCCTCGTCGTGTGCGACCACCAGGGGTATGACGAAACCCGCACCCAGCAGAACCGATAGGCAGCGCACACCGACATCGTGGTTGGCAAAGACCACCGCGCTCGGCGCGGTGCTCATCGCAGTGCCTCCATTCGTGTCGCCGCGCGAGGTTGTGCTTCGATCAGCTCCTGCACCACGAAGCGAGGTCGGTCGCGGACCTGCTCGTAGATGCGCGCGACGTACTCGCCGAGGAGCCCGATCCCGAACAGAACGATGCCGATCAACAGGAACGCGATGGCCAGAAGCGTGAACACACCTTCGGCTTCCGGCCCGAGCCACAGCCGCCGCGCAAAGAGGTAGGCGACGAACAAGCCGGACAGCACCGAGACCCCGATGCCGAACAAGGAGAAGATGCGAAGCGGCGCCACCGAGAATCCGGTCATCAGATCGAAGTTGAGCGCGACCAGACGCATGAACGGATACTTCGATGCGCCCGCCGCGCGCGTCTCGTGCTCGACTTCGACTTCAACGGGATTGCGCGCATAGCCGTAGGCGAGCGCCGGGATGAAGGTATTCGCTTCGCCCGAGCGCAGGATCATGTCGATCACGCGCCGCTCGTAGGCGCGCAGCATGCAGCCCTGATCGGTCATGCGAATGCGCGTGGTTCGCGCCCGCAGGGCGTTCATGGCACGCGAGGCCAGCGTGCGCAGCCAGCCGTCGCGGCGGTGCGATCGCACGCCGCCGACGTAGTCGTGGCCTCGATCCATGACGGCGAGCAGTTTTCCGATCTCCTCTGGCGGGTTCTGCAGGTCGGCATCGAGCGTGACCACGCGCTCGCCACGCGCGTGCTGGAACCCGGCCAGGATGGCCATGTGCTGGCCGACGTTGAACGCGAGCAGGAGCGCGCGCGTTTGCCGCGGCCGTCGGGCGAACTGCTCGCGCAGCAGTTGCGGCGAGCGGTCGCTGCTCGCGTCGTCGACGAGGATCACCTCGTAGGCGACGCCGAGCGCGTCCAGTGCCGGGTACAGGCGCCCGAAAAGCCGCGCCAGAACGGCCTCTTCGTTGTACACGGGGATGACTATCGACACGTGCGGCGAATTCACGTCCGCCCCCTCGCGCCGGCCTCGGCAAGCACGGCGCGCAGCGCGCGGCACACGCGGTCCACATCCGACCGCGACATCGCGGGGAACAGAGGCAGCGTCACGGTGGCGCTTCCAATGCGCGCGGCATTCGGGTAGTCCTCCAGCTCGTAACCGAGCTCCCGGTAGAGTGAAAGTCCGGGAATCGCGGGATAGTGAACGCCGACACCGATGCCGCGCTCGTGCATGCGCCGGACGAAATCGGCGCGGCCGATCGCCATGCGCTCGAGCGGAAGCAGCGGCGTGAAGATGTGCCAGCAGTGGGAGTCGTCGGCGCGCGCCGGTGTCTCGACCAGCCCATCGTCAACGAGTTGCTCGAAATAGCGCTCGGCGAGATCGCGCCGGCGCGCGTTGAATTCCTCGAGCCGGCGCAGCTGCCCCAACCCCACGGCCGCGGCCACGTCAGTCAAATTCGACTTCCCGCCGGCGGCAACGACGTCGATATCGCCCTTGGCATCGCGGCGAATACCATGAAAGCGCTGCAAGTCGACGTTGCGTGCCTCGACCTCGTGGTCGAGCACCAGTGCACCGCCCTCGATGGTCGTCATGTTCTTGTTGGGGTGGAAGCTGAAAACGACCAGATCGCCGATGGCGCCGATGCGGCTCCCGCGCCAGCTGGCACCGAGCGCGTGCGCCGCGTCCTCGATGACGCGCAGGCCGTGCTTGCGGGCGATGGCGTAGACGGTGTCCATGTCGACCGGCCTGCCGGCGAAATGCACCGGCATGATCGCGCGAGTTCGACTCGTGATGGCGGTCTCCACGCGGCTGGCGTCGATGTTGCGTGTCGCCAGCTCCGCGTCGACAAAGACCGGGCGTGCGCCGGTGCGCAGAATCACGTTCGCGGTCGCGGCGAAGCTCATGGCCGTGGTGATGACCTCGTCGCCCGCGCGCACGCCGGCAACATTGAGCGCCACCTCCAGCGCGGTGGTCGCGCTGGTGAAGAGCTTGACGATGCGTCCGCCGCAGAAATCCGACAGCTCCGATTCGAGCTGCGCGCTGCGCGCGCCCGTTGTAATCCATCCGGAGCGCAGCACATCGGCCACTGCGTCGATCGTCGCTTCGTCGATATGCGGGCGGGCGAACGGCAGGTAAGGCTGCGTTTCGGTCGCGGCGGTGCAAGCTGGTATGTTCATGCGGACCTCATGCGGAACGGGCGCTCGCCGCGAGCA
>WYBJ01000005.1 GCA_011525945.1 Burkholderiaceae bacterium
AAGTCTCGAGTTGAGGGCGGTGCGGCCGTCGTTCGTCGGCAGGCGTCTGCACCTGCGCGGCGAGGCTACCGGCAACAGGGTCCGTCTCTGGGCGGCCGATGACGAAGGCTGGCTCACGATGACGGCGTTCGCGACGCTCGAATCCTGAGCGCGCATTCCGGCATACGTGAGCACGAATGATCGCAATCGCTACGCGCGGACGGCGCAGCCTGTGTCCGCGACGTGGCTCGAATCCGGCGTCACGATTCGCCGGCACCGGCGGGATAACGAGCACCGCAGTTGCGCCCGCGCGCGTTCGTCAATAACGCGATGCCGACTGCCTGCGGACGCGGTTAGTCCAGCTTACGGTTGGGTGGAGAAAAGCCAACTGGACATGCTTCGCACGGTCTGCGCACACTTCGGCGGGAGTGATTGGACAGGTCGCGCGCTGCGGCTGCGACGACCGATTGCATTGGAGGGCAATCGATGAAACCTTGGGTTACGAGTGCCATCATCGTGGCAGCAACCGGACTCGTGTGCGCACCGGCGGCGACGGCAGCCCCGCAAAGAGCGATTCAGCGTCACGCCGACGCGCTGCACCATGCGCTCTCCAACGACGCCGTCAAGGCTCGGTTCCGCACCGACGGCTTGGAAGCGGTCGACATGTCCCCCGAGAAGTTCAATCAATTCTTGGCACACGAAGTGGCTCCGGACCACAAGCTCGTGAGCGCACTCGGCCTGGAGAAGCGATAGAGCGCGGTTCCGGGTGTGACCGGCATGCACACCGGGGACACGCTCAACGCATGCCGGCGCCCGCCACGATGACATCGAATTCGCCTGCCGCGTGCTTTGCCGTCGACACCTACTCGTATACGTTACAGTGCCCGGTGCGGGCTTGCCTGAAGCGTCTGGCCGATCGCGGTTTTCGGGAGTTCGAACTGCAGATGTACCCAGGCCACTTGTGGCCGACTCAGATCGATCAACGCGGCCGCAGGGACATGAGGGCGTTCCTGGCCGGCGAGGGGCTGAGCGTGACGACGCTCAACATGCCCAACATCGACCTCAACATCACCGCCGCGACAGCGGAAATGCGCGCCATGACGCTCGGCGTATTGCGCCGGATCGTCGAGCTTGCGGGAGACCTCGGCGCCGAAGGTGTGGTGATCGGTCCGGGCAAGGCCAATCCGCTGCTGGCCATGCCTTGCGACCAGCTCATGGAGCTGTTCTATCGCGCGCTCGACGAGCTCGTGCCCGTTGCGCAAAACGAAGGCGTGGCAATCTTCGTCGAGAACATGCCGTTCGCATTCCTTCCCGGCATGCACGAGCTGCTGTCCGCCCTCGACGCATGCGGCCACCGCGGGATCGGCGTCGTGTACGATGTAGCCAATGGACATTTCGTCAAGGAAGATGTCGCATCGGCGCTGACGGCATGCGCGCCGCGACTGCGGGCGATTCATCTGTCGGATACCGACCAGGTCATCTATCGGCACGCGCCGATCGGTCTTGGCACGGTGGATTTCAGCGCCCTGCCGGGGATTCTGGCGCAAATCGGCTTCGCGCGCAGACCCATCCTCGAGATCATCACGCCCGAGCCGGACGAGGCGACCGAGCGCAGCGCGCGGCGACTCGTTGAACTGGGATTTCATTAATGATGACTGGACCATCCGAACCGTGAAGCGCGACGCGTACGACCTTATCGTGATCGGCGCCGGCGCTGCCGGCCTGACTGCGGCTACGACCGCTGCCGCGCTCGGCAAGAGCGTTCTCCTGCTCGAGTACAGCGATCGCGTCGGAGGAACAACAGCGATCTCGGGCGGCATGGTCTGGATCCCCGCCAATTACAAGATGAGACAAGCCGGCATCTCGGATAGCCTCGAAGCGGCGCGAGATTATCTGCGCCGACTCGTCCCCGGTTGCGATCAGGACCGCCGAATGTCGGCGTTTCTTGCGCGCGGCGACGAGGCGATCCGGTTCCTGGACAAGCACACGGCGGTGAAGCTTCGTCCGGTATCGCGTTACCCGGATTACTATCCCGAACTGCCGGGGGCGACGGCCGGCGGGCGCGTCTTGGAGGCGGTGCCGTTCGACGGCCTTGCGCTCGGAGACGATTTCGCCCTGTTGCGCGACCCACTACCGGAGTTCATGCTGTTCGGCGGCATGATGGTGAGCCGCGACGATCTGCCCGTGCTGCGGCGCGTTGGCCACTCGCCTCGCGCCATGTGGCACACCGCGAAGCTCGTCGCGCGCTACGCGCTGCAGCGCCTTCGCGCCCATCGCGGCACGGTGCTCGTGCTCGGCAATGCGCTCGCCGCGCGGCTGTTGAAATCGGCGCGCGACCTAGGCGTGGAAATCGTGCCCAAGGCGTCCGTCACCGGGCTGGATACGCGTGATGGCCGAGTGATCGGCGTGCGCGTCGAGCATGAAGCGCGTACGCGCTCGGTGCGCGTAAACGATGGTGTCGTCCTCGCCACGGGCGGGCTGTCTCACCATCCCGATCTGCGCCAAGATTACGTGCCGGCGGCTGCCGGACACCTTTCCGCGGCGGTCTCGTCAGGCGCCGCGCGCGGCGGCGTGCACCTCGCGCTCGATGTCGGCGCGCAACGCAGCGCCCCATCATCATCGCTTCGCGATGCGCTGGCTTTCTGGGTTCCGGTTTCCGAGTTCAAGCGCGCCGATCGTCATTCGGCAGTGTTTCCGCATGGCGTCACCGACCGCGCCAAGCCAGGTCTGATCGCGGTCAACCGGGAAGGCCGGCGCTTCGTCAACGAGGCCGTGTCTTACCACGAATTCGTGCGGGCACAGTTGTGCGACCCGCAACGGGCGATTCCTGCCTGGTTGATCTGCGACCGGCGCTTTCTCTGGAAGTATGGTCTCGGACGGCTGCAACCGTTCACGTTGTCGATTCGCAAGGAACTCGCGAGCGGCTATCTCAAACGATCCGCGACTCTGGAAGGACTGGCCGAGGCGATTGGCGTGCCGGCCGATGCTTTCTGCCAGACAGTACGGACATTCAACATCTCGGCCGCCGACGGCCTCGATCCCGAGTTCGACCGCGGGGGCAATATCTACCAGCGTCACGGGGGCGATTCCGACCATAGGCCGAACCCATGCGTCGCACCGATCGAGCACTCGCCCTTCTATGCGGTCGCCGTGCGTCCCGGAGATCTGGGCATGGCGGCGGGACTCAT
The DNA here is from genome assembly GCA_011525945.1 of Burkholderiaceae bacterium. GTDB lineage: Bacteria > Pseudomonadota > Gammaproteobacteria > Burkholderiales > WYBJ01 > WYBJ01. Next base: position 3,168 of record WYBJ01000005.1, read on the forward strand.
CACGGACGAGAACGCGCGTGTGCTGAGCGTGAATGGCAGCGCAATAGAAGGCCTGTACGCCTGCGGTAACGACATGCACTCGATCATGAACGGCGCCTATCCGGGCCCGGGGATCACGCTAGGCCCCGCCATCGTGTTCGGTTATCTGGCGGCACGGCATGCTTGTGGCGATGACTCGCGCGGGCCACTCGGATCGCCGGCAGGCACGCGCGCGGTCGGCCCATAGCTCGTCGGCCATTCACGCGCGATGTACGCGCGATCCGGGCGGCAGCCGCGGGCTATGGGTCGGATCCTCGAACGCTCAATCGGCAAGCGAGCGTGCAAGCCGGATGCCGGCGAAGATGTCGTTACGCTCGGGCGTGTAAAAATTGCGCCAGCGGTTGTGCACCAGACGCGAGCGGGTGGCGAAGGAGCCGCCACGCAGCACGCGGTGATCGCCAAACCACGGCTGCGAATACTCGCGATAAGGTCCGGGTTCGAAGCCCGGGTAGGGCAAGAAAGGCGACGACGTCCATTCCCACACGTTGCCGAGCATCTGCCGCAGCCCCGATCGGCTGTCGCTCGCGGCAAGCGCGGCCGAGGCGAGCGGACGGCCGAAGCGGTTGTCCATATTGACCGTGCCGGCGCCGGGTGGGGCGACACCCCAGGGATAGCGATCTCCTGCCGCGCCCAAGGCGGCGCGCGCCGCGAACTCCCACTCCGCCTCGGTCGGCAGGCGCGCGCCCGCATATGCCGCATAAGCCTCGGCCTCGAAGGCGTTGACGTGCATCATGGCAGCGTCTGCCTGCGGCGGCTCGAGGCGGTCGAATCGGCGCACGAGCCAACCCGATCCATCGCGCTGCCAATGTCGCGGCTGGAGCGCGCCCGCGCCCACGCGCCATGCCCAGCCCGCGTCGGACCACCAGCGCCGCTCGGCGTAGCCACCCGCATCGACGAAGGCGCGGTACTGCGCCTGCGTCACGGTCGTTGCCGCGAGCGCAAACGGTGCGAGCGCGATCGTGTGCGCGCAGCGTTCGTTGTCGAACACGAAATCATCGCGTGACCTCGATCCCATCTCGAACACGCCGCCCTCGAAGACGGCTTCGGCGCATGCGACCGTACTGCCGCGAGGCAGCGAGCCCGCGTCCTCTCTCGCCCGGGGTGCGTGCATTGCGAGCGTCTGCAAGGCCATGAGGAACGCTTCGGCGTGCATGTCTTCGTGGAATAGTGCGAGCAGCGGAAAGTAGAGATCGGCGTGCGAATCGCCCGCCAGCCGCTCGAGCGTCGCGTCGAGCACGCCGGTGAGATAGCCGCGAACGACAGGCCAGGTGAGCTGCGGCAGCCTCCAGCGCTCGGCGTGCGCGATGAGGGCGGAGTTGAGCATGCGATCGGCATCGGCGAGCATCGAATCGCGTCGCGGCGCGCCGTCCCGCCAGCGCAGGCACCAATGCTCCTGGAACCAGGCGACGTGCGCGAGCTCCCATAGCGGCGGATTCACCGTGCGCACATAGGGAAAGCGCAACGCCGCCTCGTCCAGGTGTGCGTATATCGCAAGCGTATAATCGCGCGCATCCTGCAATGCGCCAGCAAGCCTGTCCCGATCGTGTAATTCGCGCACGTGCCGCCTTCCATCCTGATCGTGTCGCCCTACGCAGCCAGTGCAAACAACGGCAACTGGCGCACCGCGGCGCGCTGGGCCCGGCTGCTGCAAGGCGACTATCGCGTGATTGTACGCACCACGGCCGATGGCGTGCCGGATGCCGGCGTACTGATCGCGCTGCACGCGCGTCGCAGTCACGCGATCGTACGCGCGTGGCGCGAACGTCCCGGTGCCGGCCCGTGCGTGCTGGTGCTGACTGGAACGGACCTTTACCGCGATATCCCGAACGGGGATGCGACAGCGCTTGCGTCGTTGCGGTTCGCCGACCGGCTGATCGTACTGCAGCCTCTTGCAATTCGCGCGTTACCGGCGGCTTTCCGGCACAAGGCGGCGGTGGTGTACCAGTCGGCGCCCAACTTGCCGCCTTTTCGGAAGTCATCGCGGGTGCTGCGTGTCTTGTTCGTCGGCCATATCCGCAGCGAAAAGGATCCGGCAACGTTCGTGCGCGCGGCGGCTTTGCTCGCAGAGGCTCGCTCCGTCGGCTTCGCATTGGCGGGCGGCGTGCACGAGCCAAGACTCGCCCGTACCTTGGATCGGCTGCGCGTGCAAGCGCCAAGACTTGCCATGCTAGGGGCGCTGTCGCATGCCGCCACCCGACAGCGGATTCGCCGCTCGCACCTGCTGGTCGTGCCCTCGTCGATGGAAGGCGGTGCGAATGTCGTGGTCGAGGCGGTAACCTCCGGCACGGCGGTGCTGGCGAGCGATTGCGACGGCAACGTCGGCATGCTGGGCGAGGACTACCCCGGCTACTTTCCGGTCGGCGATGTCGACGCGCTCGCCGCGCTCGTGCGCCGTTGTCGCGACGAGCCCGATTATCTACGGCGGCTCGAACGCATGTGTGCGCAACGCGCGCACAATTTCAAACCTGGCGCTGAGCGTATGGCGCTGCGCAGGATCCTCCAAAGCGCGTTCGGGACATAGCGCCGCGATCGGGCCGGCGGGCGAATATCGAGCCAGCGGCGTCCGGTCGGCCCGGGCGCCGCTCGCCCGGGCAAGAGTACTTTCGCCGCGGCGGGCGGTCCGATCCTGAAAGTTTTTCTGCAACGCCCTGCCGTCAGGCGTGACCTTCGGCCTGAGCGCGGGCACGGCCGGTGCGATGCCCCTGCGGTCCCCGCCCGAGCGCACTCATGGCCCCACCCGGATCACTGCTATTGCTCGCCATCTATCTCGTCGCCATCGTCGGGCTGGTCGCCCTGATGCTCGGCTTGTCGTACGTGCTCGGCCAAGCCCATCTGGCGCCCGCCACGGTGCAGCCGTACGAGTCCGGAATGGTTCCGGTGGGTGACGCACATCTACACTTTCCCGCCCAGTTCTATCTCGTCGCGATGTTTTTTGTCGTCTTCGACCTCGAGGTCGTCTTCATCTATGCGTGGGCGATCGCAGCGCGCGACGTGGGGCTCGCCGGATATCTGGAAATGCTGGTGTTCGTCGCGATCCTGTTCGCCGCGCTCGTCTACCTGTGGCGCGTTGGCGCGCTCGACTGGACACCGCGGCGGCGCCCGCCGCCCGCCGTGAGCGCCTGAGCCATGCGCTGGTCCATCGTCAAAGCGCCCGCAGCTTCCGGGCAACCCGCCGTTACGCCGCAGCGCCCGGGTGCGCCGACTTTCGCCGACGCGGTGCGCCGCAACGTCGTACTCGCAAAGCTGCAGGACCTGGTCGCCTGGGGCCAGAAGAATTCGCTCTGGCCGTTCAATTTCGGCCTCTCGTGCTGCTACGTCGAGATGGCGACCGCATTCACCAGCAAATACGATATCGCACGCTTCGGCGCCGAGGTGCTGCGCGCCACACCGCGCGAATCTGATCTCATCGTCATATCGGGCACCGTGTTCGCCAAGATGGCGCCGGTGGTGAAATGGCTCTACGACCAGATGCTCGAGCCGCGCTGGGTCATCTCGATGGGCTCGTGCGCCAATTCGGGCGGCATGTACGACATCTACAGCGTGGTCCAGGGCGTTGACAGCATTCTGCCCGTCGACGTGTACGTGCCCGGTTGCCCGCCTCGGCCCGATGCGTTGCTCGAAGGCTTGATCCTGCTGCAGCGATCGATCGGCACCGATCGCCGGCCGCTGAGCTGGACGGTGGGACCGCAAGGGGTCGAGCGCGCGCCGCGACCGAGCTTGCGCGATCTGAAACGCGAGGCGCGGCGCAGCGCAACCGACCTGCGCCCGCCGGACACGGTGTAGCGGACACCATGGCAGTCGCGCTCTCGCCGTCCGTGAAGCCCTCGATACCGGCGCCGGCCATCGTTGGCGAACTCAGTGCGCATTGCGCCGGCGGCGTACAAACGCTGCAAGCGACCTGCGACGGTATCCCCACGCTTTGGAGCGATGCCGCGCATTTCCGGGAGCTGCTGCGCTACGCCAAGCACGAGGCGACGCCGCGCTTTCGCATGTTGCTCGACCTGACGGCGATCGACGAGCGCCTGCGCGCGCACCGCGACGGGCAGCCGGCGGCCGATTTCACCGTCGTCTACCACCTCATGTCGCTCGAAGGCAACGCCGACCTGCGCGTCAAGGTGGCGCTGCAGGGCGAGAAGCCGAGCATTCCCACCATCACCGATCTGTGGTGCAACGCCAACTGGTACGAGCGTGAGGTGTGGGATCTTTTCGGCATCGAGTTCACCGGGCACCCGGATCTTCGCCGCATCCTGCTGCCGCCGACCTGGGTCGGTCACCCCCTGCGCAAGGACCACCCGGCACGACGTACCGAGATGGGTCATTACGCGCTCACGCCCGAGAAGGAACTGGCCGAACTGGAGGCGATGCGCTTTCACCCCGAACAGTGGGGGATGAAACGCACCGAGGGGACCACCGACTACCTGTTCCTCAACCTCGGCCCGAATCATCCGAGCGTACACGGTGTCTTTCGCGTGATCCTGCAGCTCGAGGGCGAGGAGATCGTCGATGCCGTGCCCGATATCGGCTTCCATCATCGGGCGGCAGAAAAGATGGGCGAGCGCCAGACCTGGCACACCTACATCCCGTATACCGATCGGATCGACTATCTCGGCGGGGTGATGAACAACTTTCCCTACGTCATGACGGTCGAGCGCATGGCGGGGATCGAGGTGCCGCAGCGTGCACAGGTGATCCGGATCATGCTCTCCGAACTCTTCCGCATCGCCAGTCATCTGGTCTTCTACGGCACGATGACGCAGGACCTCGGCCAGCTCTCGCCGGTGTTCTACATGTTCACCGACCGCGAGCGCGTGTTCGAGATCATCGAGGCAATCTGCGGCTTTCGCATGCATCCGGCATGGTTTCGCATCGGTGGCGTGGCGGCGGATCTGCCGCAAGGCTGGGATCGGATGGTGCGCGAGTTCCTCGATTACATGCCCAAGCGGCTCGCCGAATACGACAAACTCGTCATGAAGAACCGCGTGTTCAAGGCGCGCACCAAGGGCATCGGCGCCTATACGCTCGACGACGCGCTGGAGTGGGGGGTGACAGGTCCGGGACTGCGAGCCTGCGGCTTCGACTGGGATTACCGCAAGAGGCGCCCGTACGGCGGCTTCGAGAACTTCGAGTTCGACGTGCCCACGGGAAGCTCCGGGGACTGCTACGACCGCGTCGCCATGCGCGTCGAAGAGATGCGCCAGAGCCTGCGCATCATCCGCCAGTGCCTCGAGCACATGCCCGCAGGCGACTACAAGGCGCGCCACCCGCTCACCACGCCGCCGATCAAGGATCGCACCATGCGCGATATCGAAACCCTGATCACGCACTTCCTCAACGTGAGCTGGGGTCCGGCGATCCCGCCCGGCGAAGCCTGCCTTGCGATCGAGGCCACCAAGGGAATCAACAGCTACTACCTGGTGAGCGACGGCGAAACGATGTCGTACCGCACTCGCATTCGCACACCCTCCTTTCCCCACTTGCAGATGATCCCGGCGATCAGTCGCGGCGCACTGGTCGCCGACTTGATCGCGATCATCGGCAGCATCGATTTCGTGATGGCCGATGTCGACCGCTGAGCTCGACACCGGTCTCACCTCGGATGACGTAAGCGCGATCGAGGCGCTTGCACGCCAATACGAGCACAAGCGTGCCGCGTGCATCGAGGCGCTGATGGCCGTCCAGCGCCGGCATCGCTGGATCTCGGACCAGAGACTGCGCGAGATTGCCGCGCTGCTCGACATGTCGCCGGACGAGCTCGACGGAGTAGCCACGTTCTACAACCTCGTCTACCGCCGCCCGGTCGGGCGCCACATCATCCAGCTATGCGACAGCGTATCGTGCTGGCTCACGGGTCATGACGGCCTGCGTGCGGCGATCGAGCAGCGTCTCGGCATCCGGCCCGGCGAAACCACTGCCGATGGTCGCTTCACCTTGCTGCCGATCGTCTGTCTCGGTCATTGCGACCACGCACCGGCGCTGCTCATCGACGAGGCCCTTCACGGCGAGGTCGAGCCCGACAAGCTCGACGCCTTGCTCGCCGCGTACCGATGATGGCGATGGAACGTCCGCTCACCGAGCACATCCACCCGGGCCGAGCGCCGCTCGACATCGAGCAGTACGAGCGCCTTGGCGGTTACCAGGCTTTGCGCAAGGCCTTGACGTGCCTCTCCCCGGACGACGTGCTCAAGGAAGTGACCGATTCGAAGCTGCGCGGGCGCGGCGGCGCAGGCTTTCCGACCGGCCAGAAGTGGCGCTTCGTGCCGCGCGGCGACGCGACTCCCAAGCACAAGTATCTGGTCGTCAACGCCGACGAGATGGAGCCCGGCACCTTCAAGGATCGCCTTCTGCTCGAAGGCAATCCGCACCAGGTGATCGAGGGCGTCATCGTGAGCGCGTACGCCATCGGGGCGTCGCGCGCGTATCTGTTCGTCCGCGGCGAATATCACCTCGCCACGCAGCGGCTAGAGCAAGCCGCCGCCGAGGCGACTTCACGCGGCTACATCGGCACGACCATCCTCGGCTCGCCGTTCAGCCTCGAACTGCACGTACACGGCAGCGCCGGGCGCTACATCTGCGGGGAGGAAACCGCGCTTCTCACGTCGCTCGAGGGCAAGCGTGCGATCCCGCGTGCGAAGCCGCCGTTTCCGCAGGCAAGCGGGCTGTGGGGCCGGCCGACGGTCGTGAACAACGTCGAGACGCTCTGCAACGTGCCGCACATCGTCAACCGTGGCGCCGCCTGGTTCCGCGGTCTGAGCAGCGGCGCCGACGCCGGCACCAAGATCTACGGCGCGAGCGGGCGCGTGCGCCGTCCCGGCGCGTGGGAGCTGCCGATGGGCACGCCCCTGCGCGAGTTGCTCGAGGACCACGCCGGGGGCATGCGTGAGGGTTACGGATTGCGGGCGCTGCTCCCGGGCGGGGCCTCGACGTCGTTCCTGACGCCCGCGCACCTCGACGTCGCAATGGACTTCGCGTCGGTCGAGCAAGCGGGCAGCCGTCTCGGCACCGGCAACATGATCGTGCTCGACGATCGTACCTGCCCCGTCGGCATGCTGGCGAATCTCGAACACTTCTTCGCGCAGGAGTCGTGCGGCTGGTGTACGCCCTGCCGCGATGGTCTGCCGTGGGTCGAGCGCATCCTGCGCGCGATCGAGCGCGGCGAAGGACGCGACGACGACCTCGACATCCTCGAGATGCATACACGCTTTCTCGGCCCCGGCAAGACCTTCTGCGCCCACGCGCCGGGCGCCATGGCGCCCCTGGGAAGCGGGCTGGCCTGTTTTAGGGACGAATTCGAGCGTCACATCCGGGATCGCGCCTGCCCGTGGAGCGGCCGATGACGACGATCCGTGTCGACGGGCGCGACTATCAGGTGGCTCCCGATCAGAATCTGCTGCAGGCGTGTCTGGCAGCAGGCCTCGATCTGCCCTACTTCTGCTGGCACCCGGCGCTCGGATCGGTGGGCGCCTGCCGGCAGTGCGCGGTAAAGCAATTCAGCGGCGACGATGATCGCAGCGGCCGCCTCGTCATGGCGTGCATGACGCCGGCCGCAGACGGCGCGCGTATCTCGATTGCCGATGCGGAAGCGGTTGCGTTCCGCCGTTCGGTGATCGAGTGGCTGATGACCAATCACCCGCACGACTGCCCGGTGTGTCCGGAGGGCGGCGAGTGCCATTTGCAGGACATGACGCACATGAGCGGTCATGTCTACCGGCGCTACCGCTTCAACAAGCGCACGCATCGCAACCAGGATCTCGGTCCCTTCCTCACGCACGAGATGAACCGCTGCATCGCCTGCTATCGCTGCGTGCGCTTCTACCGCGACTACGCCGGCGGACGCGATCTCGACGTGCACGCCACGCACAACGCCGTCTACTTCGGCCGCCACACCGACGGCACACTCGAAAACGAGTTCAGCGGCAACTTGGCCGAAGTCTGTCCCACGGGGGTCTTCACCGACAAGACGCTGTCGGCGGTCTACGTGCGCAAATGGGACATGGAGGCTGCGCCGTCGGTGTGCGTGCACTGCGCGCTGGGCTGCAACACGATCGCCAACGCGCGCGCCGGCGAGCTACGCCGCATCCTCAACCGCTACAACGGAGAGGTCAATCGCTATTTCATCTGCGACCGCGGCCGCTTCGGTCACGGTTTCGTCAACGCCGCCTCGCGCCTGCGCGACCCGTTGCTCGCGCACGGCGACAGCGCGCAGGTGTCGAGCGCCGAGGCGGCGCTCGACGAATTTGCAAGCGCATTGCGCCGCGGCGAGGTGATCGGCATCGGCTCGCCGCGCGCCTCACTCGAAGCGAACTTCGCCCTGCGCGAACTGGTCGGACACGAGCGCTTCCATGCCGGCGTCTCGGACCGGGAACACCGCCTGCTCGCGCTCGCGCTCGACATCCTGCGCGCCGCCCCCGAATCGATCGCCTCGCTGCGAGAGGTCGAGGCGTGTGACGCGACCCTCGTGCTGGGCGAAGATGTGTGCGATACGGCGCCGCGCCTCGCGCTCGCGCTACGCCAGGCCGCGCGGCAGAAGTCGATTGCGGCCGCGGCCGCGCAACGCGTACCGGCTTGGGACGATGCCCCCGTGCGCGAGCTGGAACACGACAACAGGTCCGCACTCATCGTCGCAACGCCGCTGCCGACGCGCCTGGACGACATCGCGACGCGAAGCGTGCGCGCCGCACCCGACGATATCGCACGCCTAGGGTTCGCGGTCGCGCACGCGATCGACGCTCACGCGCCGGCGGTTGCGAACCTCTGCGCCGAGATGCAAGACGCGGCGGCGCGCATTGCGCAGCAGCTTACGGGCGCCGCGCGACCGCTAATCGTCTCGGGTGTAGCCCTGGGCAGCGAAGCGCTGTTGCGCGCGCTGGCAGCCGTGGTGCGGGCACTACGCGCGAGCGGCCGCGAGGCGCGTATCGTGCTCGCGCTGCCGGAGTGCAACAGCCTGGGGCTTACGCTGATGCGTGGCGCACCGCTCGGCGCCGCACTCGACGCCTTGTGTGCGCGTCGCGCACGCGCCGTCGTCGTGCTCGAGAACGATCTGTTTCGGCGCGCCGATCCCGCCCGGGTGGCGGCAGCGCTCGCCGGCGCGCAGCATGTCATCGCGCTCGACCATACGCTGCACGAGACCGTGCGTCACGCCCGCATCGTTCTGCCCGCTGCGAGCTTTGCGGAATCCGACGGCACGCTCGTCAACAACGAAGGGCGCGCGCAGCGTTTCTTCCAACTCATCTTGCCGCAAGACGAGGTCACCGAGAGCTGGCGCTGGCTTGACCGCGCCGCCGCCGCGGCGAGCGGCGGTGCGCCGCGCTGGCGCACCCTCGATGACGTCATCGCCGCGCTCGGCGGGGCCATGCCCGAGCTTGCGCCGATCGTGCAGGCCGCTCCGGGCGCGCGCTTCAGGATCGTCAACCTTCCGGTGCGCAGCGCCCCGCACCGCTACAGCGGCCGCACCGCGCTCAACGCCGATCGCAGCGTGCACGAGCCCATCACGCAGCGCAACCCGGATGCACCGTTCAGCAATTCGATGGAAGGCTATTACGGTCCGATGCCGGGCGCTCTCTACCCGTTCTACCGAGCGCCGGCGTGGAACTCGGTGCAGGCGCTCAACAAGTTCCAGCAGGAGGTCGGCGGGCCACTGGTCGGCGGCGATCCGGGGGTACGCTTGATCGTGCCGCATCGGGGCGCATCGGTGGGAGCGGGGAGCGGCGTGGGTGCGACGGGGGTGACAGGCTCCCGGCCCGGGGAGCACGGCGGTCGTTCCAATACGCAGCCGCTAGCGGCCGTGCAGAATGGCAGTCGCGTTGCCTCCGAGCCGGTAGGAGGCGAGCGTGGCACCGACCCCTCCGGCTGTGCGCAAGACACCGAAGCCTCTGGCGCCACCGGTCACCCAGCGGCTATTCCACTCGCATTTGCCCGCCGCGATGGCGAGTGGCTGGTGATCGCGCGCTACCCCATCTTCGGCGCCGAAGAGCTCTCCGCGCGCGCGCCCGTCATGGCTTCCCGGATCGAGAATGCGCGCGTCGCGCTCGGCGCCGAAGACGCCGAGCGCCTTGGCGTGCGCGCACAGGAATACGTTGAGCTCGAGCACGAGGGTCGACGTCACCGCCTCGAGGTGGAGATCGCCCCGCAGCTGGTTTGCGGACTCGCCGTCGTCACGGCAGGCTTGCCCGGCCTTGCCTGGATGCCGCTCCCGGCCTGGATGACGATCCGTCGCGCGCGCGACGCGCAGGCGCCGCGATGAACACGCTCGGCATCGGGCTGCTGAACGTGTTCGGCATCCTGGCGGCGCTCCTGCTGCTCGCCGCAGTGCTGACCTGGGTCGAGCGTCGGCTGCTCGGTTTCTGGCAGGATCGTTACGGGCCGAACCGTGTGGGCTTCGCCGGCACGCTGCAGATCGCGGCCGACATGATCAAGATCCTGTTCAAACAGGACTGGGTGCCGCCGTTTGCGCAGCGGCGCATCTTCGTGCTGGCGCCGGCGATCGTCATGGTGGCGGTGTTCTTCGCGTTCGGTGTCGTTCCGGTGACGCCCAACATCGGCATCGGCTCCGATCTCAATATCGGCCTGCTCTTCGTTCTCGCCATGAGCGCGCTCTCGGTCTACAGCGTCATCCTGGCGGGGTGGGCATCGAACAGCAAGTATTCGTTGCTGGGCGGCATGCGCGCCGCCGCCCAGATGCTGAGCTACGAGGTGTTCATGGGGCTGTCGCTGGTCGGTGTGATCACGCTCGCCGGCTCCTTCAACCTGAGCGAGATTGTCGCGGCACAGCGTGATCTCTGGTACGTGGTCCCGCAGTTTCTCGGCTTCGTCATCTTCTTCATCGCCGGCATCGCCGAGACGCACCGGCTGCCGTTCGATCTGCCCGAAGGCGAGAACGAGCTCGGTGCGGGTTTCCACACCGAGTATTCGGGCATGAAATTCGGCATGTTCTTCGTCGGCGAGTACGCCGGCATCGTGCTGATCTCGGCGTTGATCACGACCTTGTTCCTGGGCGGCTGGTACGGGCCGTGGCTGCCGCCGCTTGCCTGGTTTCTCCTCAAGACGCTCGCCTTCGTCGCCTTGTTCATCCTGCTGCGCGCGGCGCTGCCGCGACTGCGCTACGACCAGCTCATGGCCTACGGCTGGAAGGTCATGCTGCCGCTCGCGCTGGTGAATCTGCTGGTGACCGGCGCGATCGTCGTCACCCGATCGGCATAGGAAGCGAAGCATGCTACCAGACTATTCTGCCGCACTTGCTCTCACGCAGCGGCGCACCGCGATCCCGGGTGCAAGTCGCGACACGCGGATGGCGGCGTCTACTCGGGAAGCAGCCCGCGGCAGCGGGCCCACAACGCTCCCCTCTCCCACCGGGCGAGGGGTTGGGGGTGAGGGAAGAGGCGCCACGCGAGATTCCAGGGCGCAAGTCGCGATGCGCCATCGTGGCGTCTACCCCCGAACTGCTGGCGCGTTCCGCGATTCGAGCCTGGTCCGCCCGTCACCGTCACGTCACAGCGCCGGATGGCGCAGATGCCATCCGCACGCCTGCTCGTAGGCGTGCGCCACGCGGTAGAGCAGTGCTTCGCTGAAGGGCTTGCCGACGAGCTGCATCGCAAGCGGCAAGCCGGCCCGGCTGAACCCGATCGGCACCGACACCGCGGGGCTGCCGGTAACGTTGAAAGGCGCGCGCGCCTGCCTTGCATAGGTGTACTCGAGCGCCTGCGGATCGTCGATGCGGCAAGCCGGATCCATCGAGCTCGCCGTGAGCGCAACATCGATGCGATCGAACAAACCATGAAACTCCTGTGTGAGCTTGCGCCGCAGGCGGGTCGCGTTGACATAGTCGGCAGCGCGCACGAAAGCGCCCGCCATGATGCGCTCGCGCGCAGCCGCACCGTAGTCCTGCGGTCGCTCGCGCATCCACGTCTCGTGCGCCGCGAACGCCTCGCTGGTGAGGATGGTACGGTTACACGCGATGTAGTCGTCGAGACGCGCGGTCTCGATTTCCTGCACCGCGGCGCCGAGCTCGCCCAGGCGGCTTGCCGCGGCATCGATGGCGCCTGTCATCTCCGCATCGGCCTGCATGTCGCGCGCATAGAAATGGCGGATGACACCAACGCGCAGCCCGCGTACGCCGCGCTCGAGCTCGGCGCCATAACCGCCGGCGGCGCGATTGGCGCTACCCGGGTCGGACGCGTCGAAGCCGGCGATCAGATCGAGCATGAGCGCGTTGTCGCGCACGCTGCGGGTCATGGGTCCGACGTGATCGAGCGAAAACGCGAGCGGCACCACGCCGCGACGGCTCACGCGCCCGTAGGTCGGCTTCATGCCGACGATCCCGCACAGCGACGCCGGATTGCGGATCGAGCCGCCGGTGTCGGTGCCGATTGCGGCCGGAACGAAGCCCGCGGCGACCGCCGCACCCGATCCGCTCGAGGAACCTCCGGTGAAGCAATCGCGATTCCAGGGGTTGCGCGCCGGCGGCCACGGCAGATCGAACGACGGGCCACCGATGGCGAACTCGTGCGTGGAGAGCTTACCCGTGAACACGGCACCGGCTGCACGCAGTCGCTGCGCGACCACCGCGTCGGCACGAGCAACATTGTCCCGCAGGATCTTCGAATGCGCGGTGGTGGGAAGCCCCGCATAGTCGACGATATCCTTGAGCGCATACGGCACACCATGAAACGGCCCGCGCCATTGCCCGTGCCCGATCTCGGCGTCGGCGCGGCGTGCATCTTCCAGCGCGATTTCGGGTGTGAAACGGAGGAAAGCATTGAGCTCGCGGTCGTGCGCCTCGATGCGTCCGAGGAGCGCTTGCGTCCATTCCAGCGACGAGAGCTTGCGCGTGCGCAGCAGCTCCGCACCCTCGGCGATGCCCAGGTAGTCGGGTATGCTCATGGCGCGCTCGTATCCGGCGCGAACACATGCGCGGGCTCGTCAGCGTAGGTGAGCTCGTTGATCCTGAGCTTGCCGCGCCGCACCTGCGACGCTTGCGTCGCGCGTAGCAGCTCTTCGAGATGCTGCTGCGTCAATCGAGTGAGACCGATCTCTGCCGCCATGCGGCGGACGTCGTCCAAGGTAAGCGCGCCTTCGCCCATTGCCGAACTCCCAGTCGTTCAGTGCTGCAATTCGATTCTATCGCCGTACCTCAAGGCAACAATACCGTCGAACCGGTGGTCTTGCGCGCCTCCAGATCGTGTTGTGCGGAAGCCGCCTCGCTCAGCGGATAGGTCTGGTTGACGGCGATCTTCACCTTGCCGCTTCCTACCACCCGGAACAGGTCGCGAGCGGCCTTCTGCAAGTCTTCCGTTGTCGCGTTGTACGTTCCTAGCGTCGGCCGCGTGAGGAACAGTGAGCCTTTCTGCGCCAGGATGCCGATATTCACCGGCGGTACGGCGCCGGAGGCGTTGCCGAAGCTCACCATCATACCGAGCGGGCGCAGGCAATCGAGCGAACCCATGAAGGTGTCCTTGCCCACGCCGTCGTACACCACCGGCACGCCTTTGCCACGAGTGATCGCCTTGACACGCTCGGGGAAGCTCTCCTTCGATGTGACGATGACGTGCCGGCAGCCGGCTTTCTTCGCCAGCGCCGCCTTTTCGTCGCTGCCCACGGTGCCGATCACCATTGCCCCCAGCGCCTTGGCCCACTGGCAGAGGATCATGCCCACGCCCCCGGCTGCCGCGTGCACCAGGACGGTATCGCCGGCGCGCACGCGATAGGTGCGCCGCAGCAGGTACTGCGCGGTCAGCCCCTTGAGCATCATCGCCGCAGCGGTCCTGTCGTCGATCGAAGCCGGCAGCTTCACCAGCCGATCGGCCGGACGCAGCAGCAAATCGGCGTAAGCGCCGACCGGCCCCGAGTAAGCGACGCGATCGCCGGGTTTCAATGACCGGACCTTCGGTCCCACCGCTTCGACCACGCCGGCGCCTTCCGAGCCCGGGATGAAGGGCCGCTGCATGGGATAAAGACCGCTGCGCTGATAGGTATCGATGAAGTTCAATCCCACCGCGGTATTGCGCACGCGGACTTGACCCGGTCCGGGCGCGCCCACCTCGACTTCCTCCCACCTGAGCTGTTCCGGTCCACCGTGCTCGTAGATGCGAATCGCATGTGCCATGGAGCCCTTCTCCCCTCGGAAATTGGGCGCGGCGCACTCGGCCGCGCCGGATGCCATTCGGCAATCGTACCACCGCGCGGACATCTGTTCTCGGGCGGGTTCAATGGCGCGGCGCGCCGCACGAGGTTGCTGCGGCACGAAAAGTTGCGGGTGAACGCGAATCCGGCTATACGTTGCCCACAGCGGCGCATGCTCGTCGCGCCGCCGGGCCGCGTGGCCCATCGAACGGGAGACAAGTCATGAGCGTAGTCGAGATCGAACGCGGCGATGGGATCATGGTGATCCGGATGAACCGGCCGGAGCGGCTGAATGCCCTGGGCACAGAACTGCGCGCCGGCTTGAAGCAGGCCTGGGAGGAATTCGACGCCAGCTCCGAGCTCGAAGTGGCAATCCTCGCCGGGACCGGACGTGCGTTCTGCGCCGGCGAGGACATGAAGGAATCGGTGGAACGCGGCACCGTGGGCAGTGCCGCGGCGCCGGACAACGCGCGCACCAATCTCTTCAACGAAGGCAAGCTGGACAAACCGGTCATCGTGGCGATCAACGGCTTTGCGATGGGTGGCGGCTTCAAGATCGTCGATACGGCGGACTTCCGCGTCGCGGTGCGTGGCGCGGTGTTCGAATCCTCCGAGGCGAAGCGCTGGCTTCTCGGCGGTTACGAGCACGGTCACATGGGCACACTGCCGCACGCGATCGCCACCGAGCTCGCGTTCGCCTTCCGCTTCACCGCCGAGCGACTGTACGGGCTCGGCTACCTGAACCGCCTGGTCGACGCGGTCGACCAACTGTTGCCGACCGCCCGCGAGATGGCGGCGCACCTATTGAGTCTGCCGCCGGCCTCCCGCGTCAACACGCTCGCACTGATGCGCGCAATGCGCCCGCGCGTACCCGAGGAGATCGAGGAGTTAGCCGCGCGGCTCAAGAACCACGGCGCGAAGGAAGATCTGATGGAGTCGCGCAAGGCGTTCGCCGAGAAGCGTCCGCCGCGCTTCAAGGGCTGGAACAACCCGGAAGATCGCAAACGCACGCCGAAGCTCGCGATGCGCAAAGCCTAGCAGCCTCTCAAGAGCGTTCTGACTCGAAGGGACACGAGCGTTGACGACCGGGTACGAACGGACAGTGTTCGCTGCGGGCTCCGAGGGCGAGCGCTCTGACCCGAGAGAGATCGTTCTGGGTCTGCATTGGGATCCGCCGCAAGCGGCACCCGGCGCGCTCCCCGATCTCGACGCCCTGTGCCTGCTGTACGATACGAAGGGCAACATCCTGGAGATCATCCACCCTGCCAATCCCCGCAATGCCAACGGAAGTGTGGTGCATACGGGCGATTCGCGCACGGGCACGAGCACATGGGATGACGAAAGGATCTTCGTATTTCTTGACGCATTACCGCACGACGTTTCCGCGCTTGCCTTCGTCGTCGTCAGTGCGGGACGGCACTCGTTCGACCAGGTTCCCGGAGCCGTTTGCCACGCGAGCGAGCGCATCAGCGAGTCCGAGCTGGTGCGCGTCGATCTTGCCGCCCTCACCGGGCGCCGACACTGCATCGCGGCGACCCTGCACCGAGGTGCAGCGGCATGGCGCATCGAAACCGACCGCTGGCGCATCCCCGATCCGCTGCCCGTGGAAGTGCAATCCTTGCTCGAGCGCGGCAAGAACATGAGTGCTTCGACCCGGCGCCTGCGCTGATCGGACCATTCCGGCGTAGTGCTTTGCAGTTCGAGGAGGGACGCCGTGACGCGCGCATTGCGACTTGCGCTTTGGCAGCCGCTGTCTCTTCCCTCACCCCCAGCCCGTCTCCCAGGAGGAGAGGGGAGCGGGCGCCAGCCCACCTCCTGATCGCGCTGGCGCGCATCACCGAGGCACAGGAACCACGCGTAGCCGCTGCAATCAAGGCGTCGAAGGGCGAGTTCAAGCAGCTCTACTACGGCGACGACGAAGGCGCCTCCACCGGGCCGGCCGATGACCTCGCACGCGCCACCCGGATCAGCGAGGCCACGGTCTATGATTTCGGCATGGCGGCGGAAGTCGGCTTCGTCAGAATCGAGCGCCGCGAGCCCTTGCCAACGGTGCTGGCGCAGGTGTTCCATGACGCTGCCGAGCAATTGGCGCTGGCGCCACCCGGCGGCGATGCTGGGTGATCGCCACGCCTGCCGGAAAGCATCTCACCGCGATAGCGCGCCGGGCTAGCCTCTGCGTCCTGCCGTGCCGGCGCCGTGCGCGCCGCCGACGTGACCGTGCACGCGGTGCGATTCGGCCCCGGCCCGGCGCACGAGCGTCCGGACGATGCCGCAGGCGCGGGCCGGATACTCACCCGAGCAATGCGCGCGAATCGCGTCGAGCTCGGCCTTGAGCCGCCTCAGCTCAGCGATACGCGAGGCGACGTGGCTGATGTGCTCATCGAGCAGCGCATTTACCGGTCCGCAGTCGGCCTCGGGCCGCTCGATCGCCGCAAGCAGGACGCGGATCTCGGGCAGCGACATGTCGAGCGAGCGGCAGCGAAGGATGAACGCGACGCGCTCGGCGTGCACCTCGCCATAGTCGCGGTAATTCGCACCGGTGCGGCGTGGTGCGGGCAGCAATCCCGATTTTTCATAGTAGCGCACGGTCTCCACCGGGCAGCCGGTGTGACGCGCAAGCTCTCCGATACGCATGGCGGCATCCCCTCTACTGCGGCGCTTGACCCTGAAGCCACTTCAGGGTTTGCAATTCGTATCGTACTCCAGGATACGAGGCAATCGCGGTGGATTCGACCCAGCCTGCGCGCACCACGCTGCATATCGACAACATGGACTGCCCTGCCGAGGAGCGGCTGATCCGGGCCGCGTTACAGGGCCAAGCGGGCGTTCTCGGCCTTGAGTTCGACCTGGCGAGGCGCAAGCTGACGGTCCGGCACGCCTCGGGGTCGCTGAACGAAGTCACGACCAAGCTCAACGAAGTCGGGTTCCCGCCACAGGTCGAATCGGCTCCGGCGGGTGTTGCGCACGGCATGCTCGAGCACAGCGGGCAAGGTCTCATCGGGTGGCGCATGGCGCTGGCAGGGCTCGCGGCAATCGCCGCCGAAGCGCTGCACTACGGCTACGACGAACGCTACCCGGCGCTCGTCGTCGTCCTTGCCGTGGCGGCTGTCCTCCTAGGCGGCCTGGAGACTTTCCGCAAGGGCTGGGCGGCGCTGGCGCGCGGCAAGCTCAATATGAACTCGCTCATGTCGGTGGCGGTCACCGGCGCGATGGCGATTGGCGAGTGGCCCGAGGCGGCGATGGTGATGGTGCTGTTCCAGCTCGCCGAGATCATCGAAGCGCGTTCCTACGAGCGCGCGCGGCACGCGATCCGCGGTCTGCTCGAGCTCGCGCCCGAGACCGCGCTGGCGCGCGCGCCGGACGGAACGTGGCGCGATGCGCCGAGCGAAACGATCGCGCTCGGTGCGCTCGTTCGCGTGCGTCCCGGGGCACGCGTACCGCTCGACGGTGTCGTCGAAGCGGGCCGCAGCGCGGTGAACCAGGCGCCGATCAC
Source organism: Burkholderiaceae bacterium (assembly GCA_011525945.1). Lineage (GTDB taxonomy): Bacteria > Pseudomonadota > Gammaproteobacteria > Burkholderiales > WYBJ01 > WYBJ01. The sequence continues at coordinate 20,815 of WYBJ01000005.1, forward strand.
CGGTGAGAGCCTGCCGGTGGACAAGCAGCCCGGTGACACCGTCTTTGCGGGTACGATCAACCAGTCCGGCGAGCTGGAGCTGCGCGTGACCGCTCTTGCGGACGATTCGACCCTGGCGCGCATCATCCGCGTGGTCGAACAGGCGCAGGCACAGCAAGGCCCGACACAGCGCCTCGTGGACCGCTTCGCACACGTCTACACGCCAATCGTTTTCGTCATCGCGGTGCTCGTCGCCACGGTGCCGCCGCTCTTTCTTAACGCAGCATTCATGCCGTGGCTGTACAAGGCGCTCGTACTGCTGGTGATCGCCTGCCCGTGCGCGCTCGTCATCTCGACGCCGGTGACGGTCGTGAGCGGGCTGGCGGCCGCTGCGCGCCACGGCATCCTCGTCAAGGGCGGGGTGTTTCTCGAGCAGGCGCGAAAGCTCAGGGCGCTCGCGTTCGACAAGACCGGCACCGTCACCGCGGGCAAGCCCTCGGTGACCGACGTGCGGACGTTCGGCGACATGCGAGAGGGCGATGCGCTGCGTCTTGCAGCGAGCCTCGCGGCGCGTTCGGATCACCCGATCTCCGCCGCGGTGGCGGGGCACGCTGCGGCGCGCGCTATCGTGCCGCAGGAAATGCGGGCATTCGAAGCCGTGCCCGGACGAGGCGTGAGGGGCCGCAACGGCGATGGCTGGTTCTACCTCGGCAACCATCACTACGCCGAGGATCTGGGCGTGTGCGGCGCAGATATCGAGGCGGCGCTCGACCCGCTCGAAGCGCAGGGCAAGAGTGCTGTCCTGCTGGCGAACGAGAAGCGCGTGCTCGCGCTCTTCGCTGTCGCCGACAGCGTGCGCGAGACAAGTCGAGCGGCAATCGCCGAGCTGCACGCGTTCGGCATCCGCACCGCGATGCTCACAGGGGACAATCCGCACACCGCGCGCGCGATCGCGGATGCGGTCGGAATCGACGACGCACGCGGCGACCTGCTGCCCGAGGACAAGCTCGCGGCGATCGAAGAGCTCGCCGCCACGCAAGGCGTTGTGGGCATGGTCGGCGATGGCATCAACGATGCCCCGGCGCTAGCCAAAGCGAGCATTGGCATTGCGATGGGTGCCGCCGGCAGCGACATCGCGATCGAGACCGCCGACATCGCCTTGATGGACGACGACCTGCGCAAGGTGCCGACTCTGATTCGTCTGTCCAGGCGTACGGCGGCGGTGCTCGCTCAGAACGTTGCGCTCGCGCTCGGAATCAAGGCCGTATTCCTCGTCATGACGGTGGCGGGTCTGGCGACCATGTGGATGGCGGTTTTTGCCGATATGGGCGCGAGCTTGATCGTCGTCGCGAACGGGCTCAGGCTGCTTCGTACAAACACGTGACGCATGCCGCCCGTGCGCGTGCCCGGGTCGCCGCGTAGCCGCGCATTCAGCGCGTCGGCTGGCGTCGCTCGACGCAGCCTTTGCCGCAAGATAGCGGCGGTATACCGGATCGTATCAACGCGATGGCGCGTTCGCACTCGGCTTTGAACATTCACACCAGCACGCCGTGCGGCGTGGGAATCTGAAGCACCAACGCGAATACCACGTACAGAAACGCATCGAACGCGAACGCGAACACCACCGGCATGAGCCAGCGTCTCGCGATCCCAAGCTCGCCCGCCGACATGATCCACGTGGCCAAGAGCAAGAAGCCGAACGCGGATTCGTAAAAGCCGAACACCGGGGTCAGGTATCCGAACAGGACCAATGCGCCCACGACCGCGCACCACAGGCCCCAGGGGACGCCTGCAAACGGCAGGATACGCGCGACTGCGGCGCCTGACTTCGGGTGCACGCTGATCACGAACAGGATCACCGACATGACGATGAGTAACCCGCCGAGCGCATGCGGAAATTGCGCGCCCTGCTCGCTGAACGCGCGCGCTTGCACGAAAGCGTACGCGACCAGCGCAAGCAGCCCGGCAGCGAGCAGGATGTTCGCGCGGCGCATGGTCATCCCGCGCGCGCGTCCCGCAAGCGCCGATGTATTCTCTTCGACATCATCGGCGATCGCCCGGCCGCGGACGATCTGCACGACGCCCGAGGCGAGGATCGCGAACGCGCACAGCATCAGCACGAGCGCGAGCGGGCGGCTCGCGAAGTACAGCAGCGTCGAGCCCTTGTCCACTTGGCCCACCATGACTGCCTGCTGGAAACTCACTTCCGCCAGGTTGCCGAGCACCAGGCCGAGCGCGATGGTGACGATCGGTACGCCGACCTTGCCGAGCAGATACGCGGCTATGCCGGTTGCAACCAGCACGTAGACATCGAACAGACTGTTGTTGAGCCCGTAAGTGCCGATCACCGATAGCGCCAGTACACCGGGGACCATGAGCCGCGCCGGGGCGCGCACCATCAAGCTCGACCAGCGGATCGTCGCCAAGCCGAAAATCAGCATCGCCAGCACCGTGAACATCAGTCCGACCATGAACGTGTAGGCGACATCGCCATGCTCGGTGAACAAGCGCGGGCCCGCGAGTATGCCGTGCACGGTCAGCGCGCCGTACATGACCGCGGCCGACCCCGAGCCGGGAATACCAAGCGCGAGTAAAGGCACCATCGCGCCCCCGATGACGGCATTGTTCGCGCACTCGGGTGCGACCACACCTTCGTACGAACCGTGCCCGAACTCCTCCGGGTGCTTGGAGATGCGCTTCGCTTCGCCGTAGGCGATGAACGCGCTTATCGAAGCACCCGCTCCGGGTACGATGCCGACCAGCGTGCCCAGTATGCTCGACCAAAGCAGCAAGACCTTCATCCCGAGCAGCTTGCGGATAACGAAACCGAGCGCGCCCTTGCGGATGGTGAGTGGTGCGATCGACTCGCCGGGATTCTCGAGGATGTTGAGAATGCTCGCGACTGCGAACAGTCCGAGCAGCGCCGGCACCACCGGAATGCCGCCCACCATATCGGGATTGTCGTAGGTGAAGCGCATGTCGCCGCTCACCGCATCCTGGCCGGGGATGGTGAGCGCCATACCGAGCGCGACGCCGATCAGTCCCTTGACGATGTTACGCCCGGACAAGCTCGCCACCATCGACAGGCCCGCGACCACGATCCAGAACATCTCCGCCGGCCCGAGAAATAACGACAGATCGGCCAGCACCGGCGTGAAAAAAAGAAGCACGAGGCAGCCGAACGCGCCACCGACGGTCCCCGCGAGCAGCGAGGTGTACAGCGCCTCCTGCGCCTGTCCCTTGCGCGTGAGCGGCGTTCCGTCGAGCACGGTGCACGCAGCCCCCGAGGTTCCGGGCGTGTTGATGAGAATCGCCGAGATCGAGCCGCCATATTCAGCTGACATGTACACGGCGCCCAGCATGATGAGTCCGGTGGCCGGCTCCATGCTGAACGTAAACGGCAGCATCAGGGCCACGGCGCTCACGGCGCTCAATCCCGGTAGGGCGCCGATGATCGTCCCGATCACCGTGCCCACCGCGACAACGAACAGGTGCGAGAGCTCGAGGTTGATGCCGATCGCGCGCAGGATCTCGCCCGCGAGCACAGACGTCGCCGGCAAGTCCATGCGATTACACGCCCTAACGCGCGAGCTTGTGCTTATCCACCAGCTTCTGAATGTCGCCGGTCATGTGCTCGATCGCCAGTTGCGTCTTGGCGGCGTCTCGGTATGCCGCGGGCTGACCGACCTTGCCCATATCGGCACGAAACTGCGGATTGTCGACCACCTGCTTGCACACCTGTGACCAGTAGGCGACGACGTCCTTGCCCAGGCCCGGCGGTCCGGCAAGCGCACGATAGCGCTCCGAAACCACGTCGTACCCGAGCTCCTTGAATGTCGGTACACCGGGAACCTGCGCGTCGCGCTTCTCGGTCGCGATCGCAAGTGCACGCAGCTTGCCCTTCTGCGAAACAGCGTACAGCGAGCTCCCGACCATGATGTCGGTCGTCCCGGCAAGCGTCGCCTGCAGCGCGAGTGCGCCGCCGGTGAACGGAATCTGCGTAAACTCCGCGCCCGTCGCGGTCTCGATCAACAGCGTGGTCATGAAGTCTGCACCCAGTGTGCCGGTGTTCGCTGCCTTGATCTTGGCGGGATTTTGCTTGGCGAAAGTCACGACGTCTTGCAACTTCTGGTACGGCCCGTCCGCGCGCGCGTAGAGCACGTCGGGCACGACCGCATAGGTGCAGAGGTAGCTGAACTGGTCGAGCTTGTAGCCAGTCTGCTTTGGCCGCACCAGCGCGGGAATGACGTTGAACGGCGGGGTGGCGATCGCGAGCGTATAGCCGTCGGGCTTGGCGCGCACCAGCTCGGCCCACCCGGTCGTACCGCCGGCGCCCGGCTTATTGACGATCACCAGCCGCTCGCCAACGATCGGTTCGGCGTACTTGTTGAACACGCGCTGTGAGGCGTCGGCTCCGCCGCCCGGATTGAATGGCACGATGAACTCCACCGGCTTGTCGGGATAGCCGCCAGGTTTCCCGGGCGCCTCGCCGGCGCGCGCCGGCGCGGGAACGACGACGAGCGTCAAAGTGATTGCTGCAAACGACAGGAACCGGGTCAATTCGGCCATTGGGCAACCCTCCGTAGGTTGAACATCGAACGCTTGCCGGGCACGCGAGCGCGCGAGGATCGCTCGCACACGCCGCACCCGTCATCGCTGCGGCGACTCCGGTCGCGCCCGGTGGCGGCTGGTATATCGCCCGCAGCACCCCGATGCGCCACCTCGGCGCGTCGCCGGCCGCACACGCCGGCAGCGAGTCGATCGGGCGCTCGGCAAGATGCTCACACCGCCGGGCGCCGCGCAGGAGCGGTGCTTGCAACGAATTCGTCGCGCACGGCGCGATCCGTCCTAGGCTCAGCCCGGCTTGCGCGAGAGTTGACGATAGCTGCCTAGGCAAGTACATTGCCGCGTGGCTCCCGCCAAACCCTTTTACACCGCGCACGACTATCCGGTAGGCGAGAGCGTCGGGTTCCTGGTGCGGCAGCTCAAGATGTCGCTCACGCGCTGCGTCGATGCCGCGATGGCATGCCACGGTCTGACCGACGCACAGTGGGGTCCGCTGCTGCTGATCGCCTGCGGCGGGGTGAGAACCGCGGCGGCGCTCGCACAGGCACTCGAGCTCGATGCCGGTGCCATGACGCGCACGCTCGACCGGCTGCAGGCCAAGGGCCTGATCCGCCGCAGCCGTTCCCGCGACGACCGGCGCATCTGGACACTGGAGTTGACGCCGAGCGGCGCGCGCGCGGCCGCCCAGGTTCCGGGCGGACTTGCGCATGCCAATAACATCCACCTGGCCGGGTTCGATCGGCGCGAGTTCCAGCAACTGCGCGCCTACCTCGTGCGCATGATCGACAATGGCCGGCATGCGCGCGCCGCTGTCGGGGCGACGCCAGTGGCAGGCGGCGAACGTGCCCGCAGCTCCCGCCAGCGCGTATCGATCAGACGCCCCTCCGGGGCAAAGGCGGGCGCTGAACCTGCCGATCGTAGCCATGCGGGGAATGGCGGGCGCGGCGGGCGCGGCACCGGCGCCCGGCCGACGCGCGCTCGTCCGTCGCGAGGGCGCCGAGCGTGACGCGCTCTGCATATCGGAATTCATCGCACGCCAAGCGACCGGCGCTCGATTGCGCGCGAACACTCGGCTGCGCGACGGTTCTGGCGGTTCTGGCGGGGTGTGCGAGCCACGCAGGCATCGAGCCCGCCGTCACGCCGATCGACGTGCGCAGCCTGGGCGTAGTGTCCGCGACCGACGCGCGGCTCGACTGGCCCGGCGGGCACTGGTGGGCGCGCTTCGGCGATACGCTTCTGGATGACTTGGTCGAGCGCGCGCTGCGCAGCAACCCCACGCTTGCGGTCTCGCAGGCTCGCCTCGAGAAGGCGCAAAGCCTCGCGCAGGCGGCGGGCGCCGCACGCCTGCCGCAGGGCTCGGCTTCGGTCGGATCGACCCGCCAGCGCTATTCCTCGAACGATCTTTTTCCGCCACCGATTGCGGGCAGCGTGCGCAGCGGCAACGCCGCGCGTCTTGACGCAACCTGGGAGCTCGACGTCTTCGGCCGCAATCGGGCGCTGCTCGAAGCTGCGATCGGCCAAGCGCACGCGGCCCAGGCCGACCTGCAAGCGGCGCGTGTGCTGTTATCGACCGAGGTCACGCGGACCTACTTTCAGCTCGCCCGACTGGTGGCGCTGCGCGCACTGGCCGCCGAGACGATACGCCAGCGCTCGCAGTTGCGCGAGCTGGTCGCGCAGCGCGTGCGTGTCGGTCTCGATACCGCGGTCGAGTTGCGTCAGGCCGAGGGCGCGCTCGCCGACGCCGCCAGCCAGGCGGAAGCGCTCGACGGGCAGGCGGCGCTCGCGCGCAATACGCTGGCGACCCTCACCGTGCAACCCCCCGACGCGCTGGCCGACCTGTCGCCGTCTTTGCCGGCGAGCGTGCGGCACGCGGACCGCGGGCGCGTCAGCGCCGACCTGCTCGGGCGACGCGCCGATATCGTGGCGGCGCGCTGGCGCATCGAAGCGGCGCTGCGCGACCGCGACGCTGCCGTGACACAGTTCTATCCCGACGTCGACCTTGCGGCGTTCGTCGGTTTCTCGAGTCTCGGTTTCGCGCACTGGCTGCAGTCCGACAGCCGCATCTGGGGTGTCGGCCCGGCGCTGCGCCTGCCGGTGTTCGAGGCGGTGCGGCTGCGCGCCCACTTGCGCGGCAAGACCGCCGACCTCGATACGGCGGTCGCGAGCTACAACGCGACCATCGCCGCTGCGGTGCACGAGGTGGTTGACCAGCTCGCCTCGCTGCGCTCGCTCGAACGCCAGCGCGTGCAGCAAAACGACGCTCGCGCCGCCGCCGAGAGCGCCGATGCCTTGGCGATGCAACGTTACCGCGCAGGGTTGAGCAGCTATCTGACCGTTCTGTCGGCCGAAGCTGGCGTGCTCGTGCAGCGGCGCGAAACCATCGAGCTCGATGCGCGCGGCCTGGATCTCGAACTGGCTTTGGTGCGCGCGCTCGGTGGCGGTTACCGGGTCGAGCGTGGTGACCGGCCGGGAGTCGCTCATGAGTGATCAGGCAGGTAGCGCGAGCGCCGCAGGCGCGGGCGAGCGCGCGCCCGGCAGCGGACGCGCGCGCAGGACCGGCCTCATCGCGGTGGCGCTGATCGTGGCGCTCGCGGCGGCCGGTTACGCGATCTGGTGGATTCTCGTCGGACAGCACTTCGTCGAGACCGACAATGCCTATGTGCAGGGCCGCTTGGTGCAGATCACCCCGCAGATCGCGGGAACGGTACTTGCGATCGATGTCGACGATACCGATCGCGTCGAGGCCGGACAGCCGCTGCTGCGACTCGATCCAGCCGACGCACGTCTGGCGCTCGCACAGGCGACGGCGCAGCTCGCGCAGACCGTACGCGAGACAGTCGCGCTGGTCGCAGGCGACGCGACCCTGCGTGCCGGAATCGATCTGCGCGAGGCCGACGCGGCGAAGGCGCAGGCGGAGCTCGCGCGCGCGCAAGACGACCTGCAGCGACGCCAACATCTGGGCGTCACGGGTGCCGTAAGCGGCGAGGAGATCGGCCATGCGCGCCGGTCGATCGAGGTGGCCGCGGCAGCGGCCGCAGCAGCGCGCGCCGCCGCCGGCGCGGCGCGCGGCCAGTACGCAGCCAACCACGCGCTCACCGCCGGCACTCCAGTCGAGCGCAACCCCACGGTGTTGCGCGCCGCCGCCGCCGTGCGCCAGGCGTGGCTTGCGCTGGAACGCACGACGTTGCGCGCGCCGCTGGCCGGCTATGTCGCACGCCGCAGCGTACAGCTCGGCCAGCGCGTGCAGGCAGGCACGCCGGTGATGGTTGTGGTCCCTCTCGACGACGTGTGGGTCGAAGCGAACTTCAAGGAAGTTCAGTTGCGCGGCGTGCGTATCGGCCAGCCGGTCAAGCTCACCACCGACTTGTACGGCGGCAAGGTCGAGTTCGACGGCCACGTGGTCGGGCTGGCGGCCGGAACCGGCGCGGCGTTCGCGCTGCTGCCGCCGCAGAATGCGACCGGCAACTGGATCAAGGTGGTGCAACGTGTACCGGTGCGTATCGCGCTCGACGCCCGGCAGTTGCGCGAGCACCCGCTGCGCGTCGGGCTGTCGGTGGAAGCGACGATCGATCTGCACGACCAGAGCGGCGCGCGGCTTGCCGAGAAGCCGCACCCGGCGTCGGCAGCGGCGACGCAGGCATTCACGGAACCAGCCGGCGAGGTCGATGCGATGATCCGCCGGATCATCGAGGCCAATCTTTGAGCGACAGTCTGCCCGCGATCGCTGAACCGGGCGCCCGCGGCGACAGCGCTGCGCCGGCCCCGCTCAGCGGCGGGACATTGGCGCTGGGCACGGTCGCGCTGTCGCTGGCGACGTTCATGAATGTGCTCGATACCTCGATCGCCAACGTCTCCATCCCGGCGATGTCGGGCGATCTTGGCGTGAGCCTGAGTCAGGGCACCTGGGTGATCACCAGTTTCGGTGTCGCCAATGCCATCTCGGTACCGCTCACGGGCTGGCTCACGCTGCGCTTCGGTCCGGTGCGCCTGTTCGTGGCGAGCGTGCTGCTGTTCGTCATGGCGTCCTGGCTGTGCGGGCTGTCGCCCTCGATCGAATGGCTGATCATGTTTCGCGTGCTGCAGGGTGCGGTCGCCGGACCGATGGTGCCGCTATCGCAGACGCTGCTGCTCGCTAGCTATCCGCGCAGCCGCTCCGGCACGGCGCTCGCCATGTGGTCGATGACCACCCTCATCGCGCCGGTGATCGGCCCGTTGCTGGGTGGCTGGATCACCGACAACATCGCGTGGCCCTGGATCTTCTACATCAACATCCCGGTCGGTCTGTTCGCTGCGACGCTCACCTGGGCGATCTACCGCCGCCGCGACGCGGCACCGCGCAAGCTTCCGGTCGATGTGGTCGGACTGTCGCTGCTCATCATCTGGGTCGGGGCGCTGCAGATCATGCTCGACAAGGGCAAGGAGCTCGATTGGTTCGCCTCCGGCACCATCGTCACGCTCGCCGTGCTGGCAGTGGTTGCACTGGCCTTCTTCCTCGTCTGGGAGCTCACCGAGGCGCACCCGGTGGTCGATCTGTCGCTATTCCGCGGTCGCAACTTCTCGGCCGGCGTGGTATCGCTCGCCCTTGCCTATGCGTTGTTCTTCGGCAACTTGGTGATCCTGCCGCTGTGGTTGCAGGAATACCTCGGCTACACCGCCACCCACGCTGGCATGGCGATGGCGCCGGTGGGAGTGCTGGCGATGGTAGTGACGCCGATCGTGGGCCGAAAGCTCGGCCAGTGGGATGCGCGCGTACTGGCCACGTTGTCGTTTGTCGTTTTCGCGCTGGTGCTCTGGATGCGCTCGCTCTTCGACACGCAGGCCGACTTCTTCAGCATCGTGATCCCGACGATCATCCAGGGCGTTGCGGTCGCCTTGTTCTTCGTCCCGCTGATGGCGATCGTGCTCTCGGGTTTGCGACCCGAGCGCATCGCGGCAGCCTCGGGCCTCAGCAACTTCTTCCGCATCCTGGCCGGATCATTCGGGACATCGATCTCGACCACCGTATGGGATCAGCGAGCGTCGCTGCATCACGCCCACCTTGCCGAGGCCGTGGCACGCGACAGTTTCGCCACCACCGAGGCGTTCGCGAAGCTCGAGGGCGCTGGCCTGTCGCCGCTGCAAGCGCTGGCGGCGATCGAGCGAATGGCGAGCCAGCAAGCCTATACGCTCGCCGCGAACGACCTGTTCTACGGGTCGGCGCTGCTGTTCATTGTGCTCGCAGGTTTCATCTGGCTCACCCGGCCTCTGCCCGCGCATCGATGATGCGCGCTTGATCGCAATGTATTGACCTCGACTGGGGCGATGCTCCGATCCGCGCGATCCTTGCGCGCCAGCGTGCAGCTTCGCCAGCCAGGTTCGTCGCAGGCCGCGCTCGGCCGTCACCGCCTGCGAAGCGATTGACCCGCTCGAAGCCGCGGCGATACAGTGGCGGGCGGTGCAAGGGTGGTTGCAGTTCCGCCCGCGCACTTAACGACCTCGCACCCACGTGCCCAACGTTCTCGGGAGAACCGCGATGCCCGCCCAGAAAGGATCGCAGAACCGCACGTCCAAAGCGATCACGACAGGCTTCAAGACCGGCACTTTCGATGCACGCCCCGACCGGCTCGACTTCCGCGACCGCCCTTACCTGCCGCCGCTGCGCTCGCTCACGCCGTACTTCCCGAGCGACGCGGTCATCGCGAAGTTCCTCCCTCTGTACACGCGGCAGAAGCGGATCCTCGACCAGGGACAGGAGGGCGCGTGCACCGGCTTCGGGCTCGCCTGCGTGATCAACTATCTCATGTTCGTACGCGACGTCCGGTCCGACGGCAGCGCCAGCGCGCCGCTGGTGAGCCCGCGCATGCTGTACGAGCTCGCGCGCCGCTACGACGAGTGGCCGGGCGAGGCCTACGACGGATCGAGCTGCCGCGGCGCGCTGAAGGGCTGGCACAAACATGGCGTCTGCGCCGACGATCTGTGGCCGTACCGTACCCAGGATGGCGACGTGCGGCTGCTGCTGCCGCAGCAAGGCTGGGATCGCGACGCCGTTCGCCGCCCGCTTGGCGTTTATTACCGCGTCAACAAGCGCTCGGTGGTCGACATGCAGGCCGCGATCCAGGAGATCGGCGCGATCTACGTGTCGGGGCGCGTGCACGACGGCTGGGATCGCGTTCCCTCCGGCAAGGCACCCAAGGGCCATGCCGATCTGCCGGTGATTGCACCGCCGCAAGACCCCAAGCGCTTCGGCGGCCATGCGTTCGCCCTTGTCGGCTACAACGACAAGGGCTTCATCGTGCAGAACTCCTGGGGTCCGGATTGGGGCGCCGGCGGCTTCGCGGTGATGCCGTATGCGGATTGGGTGTCTTACGGTTCCGACTGCTGGGCGGTGGCGCTCGGCGTGCCGCAAGACCTCTCGCAGGCGCGCATCGAGGCGCTGCGCTGGCCCTTGCGCAGCGGCCGCTCGCTCGGATTCCTCGATCTCAACGTACGCAATCCGGACAACCCGCCCGACGATCCCTGGCCGATCGACCGCGATTTCGACTACAAGCCCTACCAGCCATGGACCACGGCCAACGCCTACGGACACACCCTGGTCACCGGCAATGACGGTAACATCGCCCTCACCGACCTCACACTCGGTGTTCCCGATGCCTCGAAGGCGCAACAAAGGACCGCCGAGCGCTTCGTCGAGGATCTCGTCGTCACGCGACCGCTCGCATGGCTCAAGCGGCAGGCCGCGCCGAAGTTGATGATCTACGCACACGGCGGGCTGAACAGCGAGCAGGACGCGATCGATCGCGTGCGGGTGCTCGCGCCCTACTTCGAGGCCAATGGCATCTATCCGCTGTTCATCGCGTGGCGTACCGGGCCGGCCGAAACGCTCGGCCAAATGCTACAGGACAAGTTTCACTCGTTCTTCGGCGTGCACGACGACGACGAGATGCGTGCGGCGGGATTCCTCTCCGACCTCGCCGATGCGCGCGACCGCCGCGTCGAGGAACTTTCCAACCGCGTGCTCAAAGGTGTCTGGTCGGAAATGCGCGAGAACGCCGCGCGCAGCGCGACATCGGGCCGCGGCCTCGATCTGCTGGCGAAGAAGCTCGCGTTGCTGCGCCGCGAGTTCAAGACGGGCGCCCTGGAAATCCATCTCGTCGGTCACTCGGCGGGCTCGATCCTGCTCGGGCACCTGCTGAAATGCCTGGCCGAGCCGGCCAGCGGCAAGCCGGTGAACGTCGCCACCTGCTCACTGTACGCGGCGGCCTGCTCCACGCAGTTCGCGCTCGACCATTACCTGCGCGCCGCGAAAGACATCCTGCCCGGGCAGAACCTGCATCTGCACTACCTGACGGATCGCAACGAGAAGGACGACTACCTCGCCGGCAGCAAGGGCCTGCACCTGTACGGCAAGTCGCTGCTCTATCTCGTCAGCCGGGCGCTGGACGAGGAGCGCAAGATGCCACTGCTAGGGTTCGAGCGCGCGGTGATCAAGGGCTGGGAGGCGAGCACCGACCAATGGTCCGCGTCGCAGCTCGGTTCTGTCCGGCAGTGGCTGGCCGGGTTCAAGGGCAGCCTCTGGCCCGTCAAGGATGCCAGTGTGCCGATCGACAAGAAGGGCAAGACCGAGCAGGCGCAGCATGGATCGTTCGACAACAACCTCGATGTCATCGGCATGACGATCGAGCGTATCGCCGGGAAGAAGCTGGTGCAGCCGATCGAGTGGCTCGACTACTGACGCCGCGCGAACCGCAGCCCCTGCGTCCGTGCGTGTCCGGTAATCTCCGCGTCGCGGCGTATTGTTTTGCAGTTTGGGGAGGATCTCATGCCGGCCGCAGAACACGGAGCGCTCGACGCCATCCTGGACTTGGCCGAACACGAAGCGCTCGAAGCCGGCTGCGCGAATACTTCGACGGGGCATCTGCTGATTGCGCTGTCCCGCTTCGCCGAGACACGGGAGCCGCGCGATGCCCTCGCGATCCGGGCCCTGAACGGCGAGTTCGAGCAGCTCGGAATCGAGCCGCGTCGCTTTCGGCGGCGGTTGCGGGGCATCCTGGGACGCCGGGAGCGCGATCCGAGGATGAGCACGGTGCCTCGCGCGGCCGCGATGCAATCGGTGCTTGATGCCGCCCAGCTCGCAGCCACGGCGGCGGGCGAGGCGCCGTCACCCGTCTGGCTTTTGCGCTGCGCTTTCGCATCCCTCGGCGGTAACGTTGTCAGTGCAGCCCCGCAGCGCGACCCCGACGACGCCATTGCGGTCGAGCCCAGCCTCGGCACGCTCACGCAACGCCTGCGCGCGCTGCGCACCGGGCTGCTCGCGCGCGTGTGCGGCCAGGAACACGCGGTGCACGCGTTCGTCGACGGACTGTTCAACGTCGAGGTGGTCGCAAGCGCGGACACCGGCCGGCGCCAGCCCGCCGGGCTGTTCGTGTTCGCCGGCCCTCCCGGGGTGGGTAAGACTTTTCTCGCCGAGCTCGGCGCGGCGAGCCTCGAGCGGCCGTTCAAGCGCTTCGACATGAGCGGCTATGCGCATGCGCACGAGGCGAGCGCGCTCACCGGCAGCGCACGGATGTACCGGGATGCGCAGCCTGGCAGCCTGACCGACTTCGTGCGCCGCAATCCCACCGCCGTGCTGCTGTTCGACGAAATCGAGAAGGCGCACCCGAGCGCAGTCCAGCTGTTCCTGCAAGTCCTCGATTCCGGCCGCTTGCACGACAAGCACACCGAAGACGAAGTCGAGTTCCGCGACACCATCGTGATCTTCACCACCAACGTCGGGCGCCGGCTCTACGAGAACGACAATGCCATCGGCGTGTACCAGGCGCACGCGGCCTTTCACCGCGCCACGGTGCTCGATGCGCTGCGCTGCGAGCTCGACCCGCACACCGGAGTTCCGTTCTTCCCCGCCGCCATCTGCTCGCGCATGGCGACCGGTCACCCGGTTCTGTTCAACCGCCTGCGCGTGGACGACCTCGCCCGCATCGCCAGCGCCGAGCTCGAGCGCGTCGGCCGCCTGCTCGAGCGCCAGCATGGCCAGCGTTATTCTTTCGGCGACGAGATTGCGCTCGCTCTGGTCATGCGCGAAGGCGCGGCCGCCGATGCGCGCACCATCAAGGCGCAGGCCGAGGCGTTTCTCAAGGACGAGGTATTCAAAGCCTGCCAGTTGTACTCGGACGAGCGCATCGATCCGGCCTTTCAAAGCATGCAGACCGTGGCCGTCGAAGTCGATCGCGAGCACGCCGGCGAGGCGGGGCAGCGTCTGTTCTGGCAGTTGCAACCTCCCGTGGTGCTGTACGTGGGCGATCCGATGCTCGGTCGTCTGCACGGCCAGCTCGACCTGCAGGTCACATGGTGCGTGGCGGCGAACGCCGAGCAGGCGTTCGATCAGCTCGCCAGGCACAACGTGGACCTCGTCGTGCTCGACCTGGGGTTGCGCGCCTCTGGCGCCGATTATGCCGATCTCGGCGCTGCGTTCGGCGACCTCTCGGTGCCGGCAGCCGCTGGCACCGAGCTCGACTTCGACCATATCCCGCCGGCCGCGCGCCGCTATGCCGCCGGTCAGCAACTCCTTTTCGCGCTGCGCACGCGCTTCCCGCAGCTGCCGGTGTATGTTCATTGCACGGCCGAAGCGCGCACGGGCTCGGACCAGGAGCTGCTTGTCGCGTGCGCGCGCGCCGGCGGCGCACGCGGGTTGATCCGATTGCCGGTGCACTCGCTGGAGGCCGCGCAAGGCGAACCGGACGCCGCCCAACCGAACGCGCAACTGCAAGCGATCTGCGCCCAACTGCGCCGTGAGGCAACGGCAGCGGAGCTTGCGGCCAACAACCAGGTGGTCGCTTTCGATACCGCGCCGGCGTGGGCGCCGGAGCAGGGCTGCCTGCAGATTCGTTGCCGCAACTTTCGCCTCATGCACGCGCTGCGCAGCGCCGACGCCGGCGCGCTGATCGCGCAACTCGAACGCCCCGGCACACGTTTCGACGACATCATCGGCGCCAACGGCGCCAAGCAAGCGCTGAGCTTCATCCGCGACTGGTTGCGCGACCCGAAGAAGTTCGCCGCCGCCGGCGCCGAGCCACCGCGCGGTGTGCTGCTCACCGGAGCGCCCGGCGCCGGCAAGACCATGCTCGCGCGCGCACTCGCCGGCGAGTCGGAGTGCGCCTTCCTGGCCGAGGCCGCCACCGGCTTCGTCACCCGATATCAAGGTAGCGGGCCAGAAGCGATTCGCGAGCTGTTCACACGCGCCCGGCGCTATGCGCCCAGCGTGGTTTTCATCGACGAGATCGATGCCATCGGCGGCCGCCGCGCCGAGCTCAGGGCGGGCTACGCGGGGCACGGCGAGGCGCTGGCATTGAACCAGCTGCTGGTCGAGATGGATGGCTTTGGTCAGCCCACGGCACGCCCGGTAATCGTGATCGCCGCCACCAATCGCGCCGACACGCTCGATCCGGCGCTCATGCGCCGCTTCAGCCGCAGCATCGAAGTCGAGCTGCCTACGCGGGCCGAGCGCTCGCTGTACCTGCGCCGGCGCTTGGCGGCGAAGGCGCGCCACGAGGTCGGCGACGCCACGATCGAACGCCTGGCCGCACAGGGCCAGGGCATGTCGGTGGCCGACTACGAACGGGTTCTCGCGCAGGCCGCGATCCTGGCGCTGGAGAACCAGGGCATCATCGACGATGCCATCCTCGCCGAAGCGTTCGAGCAAGTGACACTGGGCGAAGCCCGATCGAGCGACGACCCGCTGCGCGTGGCCCGCCATGAAGCCGGCCACGCCTTGATCATGTGCGCCACCGGCAACCCACCCGTCTACCTCACGATCGTCGGCCGCGGCAGCTTCGGCGGCTACGCCGCGTTCGAAGACAAGGACGAGCGGCGCGCGCGCACCCGCCGCGAGCTCGAGGATCACATCTGCCAGTTGCTCGGCGGGCGCGAAGCCGAGCAGCTCTACTACGGCACAGACGAAGGCGCCTCCACCGGCCCGGCCGACGACCTCGCGCGCGCCACCCGGGTCGCCGAGGCCATGGTCTATGATTACGGCATGGCGCCCGAAGTCGGTTTCGTCAGAATCGATCGCCGCCAGTCCCTGCCGGCGGAGCTGGCGCAGCGCGCCCACGGCGCGGTATGCCGAATTATCGAGACCCAGGGTAGCCGTGCGCGCGGCCTGCTCGCCGCGCAGCATGCCGGCCTGGAACGCGTGGTCGGTGCGCTGGTCGAGCGCAACCGGCTGCAGCAGCACGAGCTGCTCGAGCTGCTTGCCTTGCCCCGACCCGCACAAGGCGCCGCGCCGCCGTCATGACCCTGGACGCCGAACGCTCCGACCGCTATTTCCCGAGCACGTCCTGGACGTTGCTGCGGGCGGCGCGCGGCAACACGGCGCAGGCGCGCGCCGCGCGCGAGGAATTCGCGCGCCGCTACTACCGGCCGGTGCTCAACTACTTCGCCGCGCTCGCGCGCGACCGAGCCCAGGCCGAGGAGCTCACGCAGGGTTTCTTCGAAAAGCTGGCGGCATCGGGCGAGGTCGTCACCGGCGCCGATCGCGCGCGCGGGCGCTTCCGCCACTACCTGAAGCGTTCGCTCAGCAACTACTGGAAAAGCGAGCTGCGCTTCCGCCATCGGCAGAAGCGCAAGCCCTTGGAGGAAGTGCATCCCGACGCCTGGAGCGGCACCGGCTGGGATCGCCTGCAACTGCAGACCCACGATGCACCGGAGGCCGCGTTTCACAACGCCTGGGTGCGTAACCTCCTCGACATGGCGCTGGAGCATGTGCGTGCCATCTGCGAGGAAAAGAATCAGGCCGAGCACTACTGCATCTTCGCCGGCATGTATCTGTGCGAGGCGGACGAACCGCCGTCGTGGCGCGAGCTGGGCGCCGCCTTCGGTCTGAGCGAGAAGGCCGCGCGCAGCAAGACCGAAACCGTCACCCGCCACTTCCGCCGGGTGCTGCGCGAAATGCTGCACGACGAAGTCGAATCCGAGCAATCCGTGGATGACGAGATCGCAGCGCTGCTGGCGCTGCTGTAGAGGTGCCCATGTCCGAGATCGACACTGGCTCGGTCGACCATTTCAGTCCCCGGCAGCTCAAGGCGCTGCTCGCGCTCGCGCGCGGCCGCAGCAGAGGCAGGGACTATCTTCCGTCAGCCTGCGCGAATCGCGCCGACCTGGTACGCCACCTGAGTGCGCTCTGCCCGCACGAGCCACAGTCGGGCGAAACCGTGCTTGCCGCGGTATGTGCGCGCGACACGCCGCTCGGGGCACTGGAGGGAATCAAGGAGCTCGCCAAATCACTCGTCGCCGCTGCCGCCAGCAACGAGCAGCGCGCCGCGGCGACCC
>WYBJ01000072.1 GCA_011525945.1 Burkholderiaceae bacterium
CCCCGAGCGCGCTCTGCGCCGCTCGGCGCAGACCAAAAAGGCGCTCGATGTCGGCAATATCCACCTGTGCGACCGTGGCCAAGCGGCGGCGCAATAGCAGGCTCAGCGCCGGCGCGCTCACCTGCGCGAGCAAGGGCTTGGCCAAGTGCAGCAGGCGCGCGCGGCCTTCGGGACTCGCGAGATCGGAGCGCTCGCTCAACTCGCGCACGACCATTTCCGACAATGGAATCGCGCCGCGAAGCTGTGCGTCGAATGCGTGGCCCCCCTCCCGCCGCACGTAGCTGTCGGGATCGTCGCCATCGGGCAGGAACAGGAAGGCAATCCGCTTCCCGTCGGCCAGCTTGGCGAGGCTCATCTCAACCGCGCGCCACGCGGCGCGTCGGCCCGCCTCATCGCCATCGAAGCAGAAGATCACCTCGTCGGTGAGGCGTAGGAGTTTCTCGACGTGCGTGGGCGTGGTTGCGGTCCCAAGGGTGGCGACCACGCCCGCCACGCTGTGTTGCGCCAGCGCGACCACATCCATGTAGCCTTCGACCACGACCGCGCGGCCGTGCTCGCGTAGCCCTTGGCGCGCCTGAAAAAGGCCGTACAACTCCCGGCCTTTTTCGAACAAGGCGGTTTCCGGCGAATTGAGATACTTCGGCTCGCCCGCATCGATGATGCGCCCGCCGAAGCCGATGATGGTGCCGCGCGCGCTGGCGATCGGGAATACTATCCGATCGCGAAACCGATCGTAGCGCCGGCCGCCCTCGGCATCGATCACGAGCCCCGCGTCCTTCAGCGCCGCCGAGGTCTTGTAGTCGGAAAAAGCCTCGGCCAGGGACTGCCAGCCGACCGGTGCGTAGCCGAGCCCGAAGCGGGCAGCGATCTCGCCGCTGACGCCGCGCTGTTTCAGGTACCCGATCGCGCGCTCGGAATGCCTGAGCTGATCCTTGTAAAAACGCGCCGCCTGCAGCAGAACTTGTGGCAGATCCGGACCGTGCCGGCTGTGCAGCGCCAGATCGGCTGCGCGCTGTTCGGGCAACGTCATCCCGACCATCGCGGCGAGTTCCCTGACTGCCTCGACATAGCCCAGGCCGGCATGTTCCATCACGAAGCCGATGGCGTTGCCGTGAGCGCCGCAACCGAAGCAGTGGTAGAACTGCTTGCTCGGACTGACGGAGAATGACGGCGTCTTTTCGTTGTGGAAGGGGCAGCGCGCGACGTAGTTCTGGCCGGCTTTGCGAAGCTGGACGTGACGCTCGATCACATCCACGATGTCGACCCGGTTGAGCAACTGCTGCTTGAAATCGTCCGGGATCATGCGCTGCCCGCCCCTTCAGCGAGAGTCACCCGCCCTCGCGATTACGCGCCCCATGCATGACGGCCCGGAGCCCGGCGTCTTCTCGAACGCGAGACACCAGCCCTCCCGGCAGCAGCGCCGATGATGCGCAAACAATTATAAGTGATGGAATGCGCCGCCCCGGGGGCAACATCCATGCCAGCGAACGCTCGCGATCGCCCGGCTTAGACGCTCAGACGCCGCTTCACCAGCTGCGAGGCGGCGGTCATGTCGGCCCGCCCGGCCAGCCGCGGCCGCAATGCCGCCATCACCGCTCCCATGTCCTTCGGCCCGGAAGCCTTGGTGCTGGCAATCGCCTCGGTCACGACGCGCTCGATCTCGTCCGCACTCAGCGCCTGCGGCATGTAGGTCAGGAGCACTGCGATCTCGGCCTGCTCGCCCGCGACCAGATCCTGCCGCCCGCCCTTTTCGAACTGAGCGATCGACTCGCGGCGCTGCTTGAGCATTTTATCGATGACCGCGATCACATCGGTATCGGCAAGCTCGGTGCGCTCGTCAACCTCGCGCTGCTTGATCGCGGCGAGGAGCAGCCGGACTGCCTTGAGTCGGTCGGCATCCCTGGCGCGCAGCGCGGCCTTCATATCCTCGCTGATTCGGACCTTGAGTGACATTAGGAAAGACTCGCGCGTCGACGATGCGACACGAAGCAATGACACGCGCTACGGAAAAACTCAGTAAAGCTTGGGCGGAAGAAGCTGGGAGCGCAGGCGCTTGTGCTGGCGCTTGACGGCTGCTGCAAGCTTGCGCTTGCGCGCCGAAGTCGGCTTCTCGTAGTACTCGCGGGAGCGCAACTCGGTGAGCAGACCGGTCTTTTCGACCGTGCGCTTGAAGCGACGTAGCGCCGCCTCGAACGGCTCGTTTTCCTTGACGCGAACTGTCGTCATACGGGGGCTTCTTCCTGTCGAAGTGCGGGGTCTGGCATTATAGGCAGCCGCTTTTGTGCTTTCAACCGCCAGACCATGTCATTTTCCTGCGAGGAGCGTTGCGTCCTCGGTATCGAGACATCCTGCGACGAGACCGGCGTGGCGTTGTACTCCAACCAGCGCGGTCTCATCGGCCATGCCCTGCACAGCCAGGTCGCGCTGCACGCCCGATACGGCGGTGTCGTGCCCGAGCTCGCCTCGCGCGACCACGTACGCCGCCTGCTGCCGCTGCTGGACACGGTGCTGGATCGCGCCGCCATGGAAGCCGAGGCGATCGACGCGATCGCCTACACGCAAGGACCGGGACTCGCCGGCGCCCTGCTGGTCGGCGCGTCCTTCGCGCATGCCCTGGCCTATGCGCTCGACGTGACGGCGCTCGGTATCCATCATCTCGAGGCGCACCTGCTCTCGCCGCTCATGAGCCCGCCTGCACCCGCGTTCCCGTTCGTCGCCCTGCTCGTCTCCGGTGGCCACAGCCAGCTCATGCGGGTTTCAGGGCTGGGTGATTACGCGCTTCTCGGTGAAACGCTCGATGACGCGGCGGGTGAAGCGTTCGATAAGACGGCAAAGCTGCTGGGCCTGGGCTATCCCGGCGGTCCCGCGCTGGCGAAGCTCGCCAGCCGCGGCACGCCGGGACGTTACCGGCTGCCGCGGCCAATGCTCGCCAGTGGCGACCTCGACATGAGCTTCAGCGGACTGAAAACGGCGGTGGTAACGATCGTGCGTGGTACACGGCTCGATCCAGGCGCCAAAGCGGATCTCGCCGCCGAGTTCGAGCAGGCAGTCGCCGAAGTGTTGACCGCCAAAGCGCTGGCGGCGGTGCGTGCCGAGGCGGTGACCGAGCTGGTGGTCGCAGGCGGAGTTGGCGCCAACACACGGCTGCGCGAGCTGCTGGCGGCCGCGGCGCGCGAGAGGGGCATTTCGGTGCGCTATCCGCCGCTCGAGTTCTGCACCGACAATGGCGCCATGGTTGCGTTTGCCGGTGCCATGCGCCTTGCCGCCGCCGCGGGCTCGACAGCTTGTGCGAGCCGCAACACATTCAACGTCCGGCCGCGCTGGGATCTGACCGCGCTGCACCGGTTGATCTAGCCCATTCGGGCGAAATATCCCGCGCATCCTGATGGAGGAACCACGCGGCGACCTCGGCGCAAAGGCGAGGCACTGCGCCGTGCTGGCGGCGGGAAGGCGCCGGGGTACGCCCGCAAGAACGCGGTCAGGATGCGCGTTCGCCGATACGACCCTCGGTGCCCGCCAGCAATTTGGCGATGTTGGCCCGATGGCGCAGAATGAGAATCACCGCGACAATCAGCACGGCGATGAAGTAAGGATGGCGCACGTCGTAGAGCATCGCCGTAAACACAGGCGCGGAGATCGAGGCGATGAGCGCTGCGAGCGACGAGATGCGAAAGAAAGCGGCGATTGCGATCCACGTCGCCAGCGTCCCCGCGCCGAGCCACGGATTGAGCGCGAACAGCACACCCGCCGCGGTGGACACGCCTTTGCCACCGGCGAATCGGTGGTAGAGCGGAAATACATGACCCAGCACGGCACAGACGACCGCGATACCGGCGGCAACCGTCGGCGCACTGCCAAATTCGCGTGCCAGCACGACCGCCACCGCGCCTTTGGCCGCGTCGCCGAGCAGCGTTAAGACCGCAGCAGCCTTCCGGCCGGTGCGCAGCACGTTGGTCGCACCCGGATTGCCGGATCCGTAGCTGCGCGGATCGGGCAATCCAAGCGCCCGCGACACGACCACCGCGAACGACACCGAGCCGATCAGATAGGCGGCGATGGCGACGACTACCAGGTTCATCGCGCGCATTCTACAATCGAGCGCCCGCCATGGACACCATCTTCATATCGGAGCTCAAGCTCGAAGCGTTGATCGGCGTCTACGCGTGGGAGCACGAGGTCGCGCAAACGATCCAGCTCGACGTCGAGCTCGCAGTCGATGCGACCCGGTGCGCGCACTCGGGCCGCATCGCCGACACCGTCGACTACGCCAGAGTGGTCATTCGCATCCGCGAGACGCTCGCCGGGCGACATTTCACGCTGATCGAAAAGCTCGCCGAGGAGCTGGCGGCGATGATTCTGGGTGAGTTCGACACACCCTGGGTACGCATCACGGTGGCGAAGCTCGCGGCCTTGCGCGGCGTGAAGAAGCTCGGGCTCACGATCGAGCGCGGCGTTCGCCCGTGAGGCTCAACAAGGAGATTTCAACCGCGCGGATGATGGCGCGCGTGCAATTGCTTCAGCCGTTCGCGCGCGACATGCGTATAGATCTGCGTGGTTGAGATATCGCTGTGCCCGAGCAGCATCTGCACCACGCGCAGATCGGCACCGTGGTTGATGAGGTGTGTGGCGAAGGCGTGCCGCAGCACGTGCGGCGAGACGCTCTGCGCGATGCCGGCGGCGCGTGCGTAGCGCCCCAGCAGATGCCAGAACGCCTGTCGCGTCATGGCGCCGCCGCGAGCGGTGATGAATAGCGCATCGGCGCCGCGGCCGCCCAGCAGGCGCCCGCGCGCCACGCGCAGATAGCGCTCGAGCCAGTCGAGCGCCTCCTCCCCCAGGGGCACCAGGCGTTCCTTGGCACCCTTGCCAAGCGCGCGCACCACACCCGCGTCTCGACTCACTTGCCCGACGCCGAGCTGTACCAGCTCCGAAACGCGTAAACCCGTGGCATAAAGCGTTTCCAGCATCGCACGATCGCGCAGCCCCAGATCGGTCTCGATATCGGGCGCAGCGAGCAGCGCCTCGACATCAGCTTCGCTCAGGCTCGCCGGCAGCGCGCGTACGACTTTTGGCGCCTCGATCGCCACGGTGGGATCGGCCGCGCGCAATCCTTCCCGCAGCGCATGACGATAGAACCGCTTAAGCGCCGACAGCAAACGCGCGGAGCTGCTCGTGCTCGCTCCCTGGGCTACGCGATGCGCCAAGTAACCGAGAACATCGGCCTTCTCGGCCGCGAGCAAAGTGCGCGCGCTCCGCGCGTCGAGCCAACGGTCGAAGTGGGCGAGATCGCTGCGATAGCCCTCGAGCGTGTTGCGCGCAAGCCCGTCCTCGAGCCACAAAGCATCGCAAAAGCGATCGATCGAGCAGTCAACAACGGCCTTCATGTCGCAGCAGCCATTGCTTGATCGTCAAGGGTCCGATCGCACGCGAATGCATAAAGCCGCCGATGCCGCCGCCCGCGGCCACCACCCGATGACACGGTACGATCAGCGGCACGGGATTGGATCCGCAAGCCCCACCCACCGCGCGCGCAGCGCTGCCGAGATCGCCGGCCAACTCCCCGTAGGTGCGCGTGCGGCCGCTCGCGATAGCCGCGATCGCGCGCCATACACGCACCTGGAACGCGCTACCTTCGAGCGCATACGGTACATCGAAGCGGTGGCGAGGATTCGCCAGGTAGGCGGCAATCTGGGCGCAAGTCTCACGGGCCAGCGCGTCCAGCGGCCGGCGGCTCCTCCCGCTCGCTCCCAGGTATCGCACTTCGGTCACGTGCTCAGCCGCGGTGCGGATACCGACGTAGCCGAAGGGGGTTGCAACCACGGCCTGCCAGCGGGGCGCCGCAGCCGCATCACGCTCGGTCGGCAGGCCGCGCTTCATGACGGTTGCGCGCGTAACGGGACCAGTTTCTGCAGCGCGCCCACGCTCGCCACCAGCAGGATGCCGGCCACATCGGCCCAGGGGCGCGGATAAAGCAGCAACACCGCAGCAACGATCAGCAGGCAGCGCTCGGCCGGCGTGGTACGCCGCAGCATCCACCCCTGCAGTCCGGCCGCCAGCGCCGCGATACCGAGTGCAGCCGTACCGGTCACCGCGAGGATTTCGAGCCAGGATGCATTCGCCAGGGTCTTGACCGAACCGGTCAGCAAGAGGCCCGTGCCGCTCGAGTCGAGTACGAACATGAACGGAAGCAAGAAGGCAGGTGCGGTGTACTTCCACGCCTGCAACGTCGTCTTGTACGGATCCCCGCCGGTGATCGCAGCGGCCGCGAACGGCGACAACGCCGTGGGCGGAGAGACTTCGGACAGCACCGCGTAGTAAAAGACAAACATGTGCGCAGCAAAATCGGGCACGCCCAGTTGCATCAGTGCAGGGGCTGCGATCACGGCGCAGATGATGTAGCTCGCCGTAACGGGCACCGCCAGGCCGACAATCCAGACAATGAGCGAGGTGAATAGCGCCGTAAACAGCAGCTTCAAATCCGCGAGCAGCGCCGGGGTCGGATCCACCCCGAACATGCCGAGCAAGACCAGCGTCGAGCGTGCACCCCCGTCGGCATAGTTGAGCACGATCGCGCTGAACTTGAGTCCCAGTCCGGTCAACGTCACCACGCCCACGATCATGCCGGCCGCAGCGCAGGTGGCGGCAACGTTGATCATGCCGACCGACCCCGCCTGCAGCGCCCTGAAAAGCTTCTCCGGCCAGACCCGCATGCGCGGCTTCACGGCGCCCGCGAGCAGCAGGGCTGCGGCGCCGGCCGGAACAGCGTAGTCAAGCGCGGAGAGATCGAAGCCGCCAAGAACGGCGGCATGAACCAGCATGGTTGCGAGCGCCACGGCGCAGAACACGATCATCTGCGGGCGCGTGAGCAACGCCGATTCCGGGTTGAGCGCGCTCACCACGAATGCCACGACGGTAGCCGAAAACACCGCCAGGATGGGCGAGAAGCCCATCAGCATGAACGCGATGATCGCGACCAGCGAGAGGAAGTGAAAGCCGAACTCGCGCGTAAGCTGGCCGATCGACTTCTCGGTGGTGAGCGCCACGGCGGGAATGCCGAACTTACGCGCATCGATCTCGACCATGAGGAAGATGGAAAAGTAATAGAGCACGGTCGGGATCGTCGCCATCAGGATGACGTCGAGGTAGGAAATCTTGAGAAACTCGGCGATCAGGAATGCCGCCGCCCCGAGCACCGGCGGCGAAAGGATCGCACCCAGGCCCCCGGCAGCAAGCAGCCCGCCGGCCGCATCCTTGGAATAGCCCGACTTGGCCAGCATCGGATAGGCAACAGATCCGAGCGTCACGGTTGTCGCTACGCCCGATCCGGACGGCCCTCCGAGCAGGAACGAGGCCATGACGACGGTACGCCCGGCCCCGGTCGCCTTGCCGCCCATGGCCGCGAGCGAGAAATCGATGAAGAACTTACCGGCGCCGGAATACTGCAGCACGGCGCCGTATATGGTGAACAGGATGATGAGCGAGGAGGAGACATCGATCGCAGTGCCGAAGATACCTTCAAGCGTCATGTACATGTGGCCCGTTAGGCGCGCGATGTCGTAACCGCGATGCGTCCAGGGCGCCGGCAGATGCGGCCCGAGCATTGCATAGGCAATGAAGCAGATCACCACCAGCGGCATGATCCATCCGGTGGTGCGCCGCGCCGCTTCCAGCACGAGCACCATCAGCGCTACGCCAAAGAAGATGTCCCAGTCGTCCGGTATGGTGGCGCGGTCGGTGAAGTCATCACCACCGGCCAACATATAGGCCACGACCGCTATCGAGAGCAACGCGCAGGCGACGTCGAGCGGGTTCACGCGGTTGCGCAAGTTCCGGGTCATCGGAAACAGGGTAAAGGCGAGAAACAGCACGAAGCCGACATGGATCGGCCGCAGTGTCTGCGTCGGAACGATGGCGTAGGCGGTGTAAAGATGGAACAGCGACATCACCACCGCCACCGTGGACAGCGCAATGCCGAGCCAGCCGCCGAAGCGGTGGGTCGCACCCTCCTCCTGTTCGATATAGTCCTCGGCCTGGCGCAATTGCGCTTCGGTGACGACTACTTCGCGCGGTGCCGCGTCCGGCTGATTCGTGCTCAAGGCGCCCTCATGGCAGATGAGCGTACTCGGCGTGCGCGCGCCCGGTCAAGGGACGCCGGCGCACGCGTTCATGCAGCGCGCTCGAGGGCGAGTGACTCGTGGCAATGCTACGGCTTGGCATCATGCTCCTGGCAATCAACCCGGAATTCAATCGAACAACGGCAGCCGGCCGCTCAATCGTGCCGCCCACTCCAGCGGGTCGAAGCGCGCCGCGCGCCCGCCCAGACAATCTGCCAGGAACGTCTCGGCTGCGCGCAACACCCGGAGGTGATGCGCCCAATAGCCCAACGAATGCCCCATTTCCGGAATGGCCACGTATTGCACGGGCCGGCCTCGGCTGCGTAGCGCCTCGACCATGCGCACCGATTGCTCGGCACGGACGCGCACGTCGTTCTTGCCTTGCACGATGAGGATGGGATGTTCGATTCGATCCGCCAGGGCGAGCGGCGAAGTCCTGCGCATGCGCTCCCGATCGATCGGCACGGCCGGATCGCCGACAAAGTGGTACCAGTAGCTGAGCTCGAGTTCCCAATACGGCGGAAACGCCTCGATCAGGCGGACGAGATCGGTTGGACCGGCAATGTCCACGGCGCATGCGAACAGGCTCGAATCGCGCACGAGCGCCATCAAGCTCGCGTAGCCGCCGTAGCTGTGTCCCATGATCGCGATCGCACCCGGGTCGGCAATACCTTGCTCGATCGCCCAGCGGGCGCCGTCCGCGAGATCGTCCTGCA
Organism: Burkholderiaceae bacterium; assembly: GCA_011525945.1. Taxonomy (GTDB): domain Bacteria; phylum Pseudomonadota; class Gammaproteobacteria; order Burkholderiales; family WYBJ01; genus WYBJ01. The sequence continues at coordinate 8,828 of WYBJ01000072.1, forward strand.
TCCGGCCGCCGACCTCTCCCACCGCTGCGGTCAAGAACGAGCGACCATAGCCCGTGGAGCCGCGGAAATTGATCGCGAGCACGGCATAACCGCGATTGGCGAGGAAATGCGCCCGCAGCATATCCTCGTTCCGGCGCGGGTCCGACCACACCACCCGCGACCAGGGACCGCCGTGCACCAGCACGACCAAGGGCACGCGCTTACCTTCCGTTCCGGGAGGACGCACGAGGTAGGCAGGGATCGTCAGACCGTCGCGCGAGCGGAACTCGACCGCCTCGGGCACCGACAGCGTGCGCCCGAGTTCTTCCTGCCCGCTGCCGCCGAGCAGCTCGTAGGTCTTGCGGCCGCGATCGAGCAGGTAGTAGCGCCGGTCGGCGTGTGTGTACATGCTGATCACGAAGCGCTTCTCGGCCGCGTCCATGGACACGACGTCATAACCGAAGCGCATGCCGGCATATTCGTTCAGCAGCGGCTTCAGGTCGGCCTCGAGCGCGGGATCCAGGATGCGAATGCGCGGATAGTCCGCCTGCGTAACGAGCATGAGCGGTTCGCCGGTCCGCTTGCTCATGACCACCCGGCCGACATCGGCGTGCGGGTCCTCGTACACGAGTCGGCCGACGCCGGTCGCCGTATCGACCTCGAACAAGGCGGTACGCTCGCGGGCTTTGTTGCTCAGCACCCAGGCTCGGCGATGGTCGCCCGACACGCCGAGCAGTTGCGTCTTGTCCTCGGTCTCGCGGGACAAGGCCGAGCGCTCCCGCAGGGGCGCGGGGCGTGGTTTGCCCCGCGGCCGCTCGGCGACCTCGGACTTGCGCCATCCGAGCACGGCGCCTTGCGCATCGGTAACGGGTGCGACCGCATCACCCGGATTTGTCGCGATCAGCTCCTCGGCCCCGCTGGCGAGATCGATCCGATAGAGATCGCGCACGTTGCGATCGCGCCGGTTGTGCAGCACCAGCACGTGCTGCGGGTCCGAATCCAGAATGCGGTATAGCCAGACGCGCACTCCGGGATAGGGCGTGAGATCGCGCGCTTCGGCGTTGGGGTCGTCCAGATCCAGGCGATACAGATGGTGGTTCTCCGCCCCCGACTGGTCAGCCAGAATCAGCAGGCGCCGACCGTCTGCCGACCAATGCATGGTGCTGCCACCGACCCGGTAGCGATGTATCGATCCGTCATCATTGCGCACGTGCAAGCGACGACCCCACCGCGACGGACCGGTCCAACGCAGCCGGCTGCCATCGGGGGAGAAGGAAAATTCGCCCAACCCGTCGCGGTGAAAGACGAACTCGTAGGCAGGGATGAGGGCAGGCAGATCGGCAGTGCGCAGCCCCGGGTGCACCGGCGCGCGCTCGCAGCCGCAGACGAGCAGCCCGACCAGCGCGCACAGCGCGATGCGGCGCGATGACGCTTGCAGGCTAGGCAGCAAGTTGCCGGATCTGTGCCAGCAGCGAATCGCTGAGCGCGACGCCTTCGGCGCGCGCCTTTGCCTGCGCGGCGTGACGGCGGGCCCCTGGAAGCCGCACATCGTCATCCGCCGTCATGGCCGCAACGAGCGCCTCGATGCGGGTCATGAAGACTTCGCGCCCGGCCAAAGCGCGCGGATCGATGGCAATCAGCGCATGTCCGATCCGTGCAGGCCTCCCGGGCTCGAAAAACGAGTCGTTCTCGAAACCGAACGACGCGCCGGTCAGGGCACAGCACAAGATCTCGACGGTGAGAGCCAGCATTGCGCCTTTTGCGCCGCCGATCGCGGCCAGACTGCCGGTGAGCGCAGCCTTGGCATCGGTGGTCGGATGCCCGTCGCGATCCAACGCCCAGCCTATGGGGATGGGCTTACCCTGCTCGGCATGCAGCATGATCTTGCCGCGCACCACCTCGGTGAGCGACAGATCGATCACGAGCGCAGGATGATCTCGACGCGGAAACACCGCAGCGACGGGATTGGTGCCGAACAGCGGCCGCCTGCCGCCCCACGCATTGATCGCCGCCGGCGAGTTCGAGAACGCCAGACCCACCATCCCGGCCGCACCCACGCGTTCGAGGTGATACGCCATGGCGCCGGCATGGTGGCTGCCGGTCACGCCTGCAAAAGCGATTCCGTGGCGCTGCGCGCGTGCCACCGCCTCGGTCGAAGCGAGCGCCAGCGCCTCGTAGGCAAGCCCACCGCCCGCATCGATCAAGCAACAACCGGCGCCGTCATGCACGATACGCGGCGCCGCCGCTCCTTGCGCGCGCCCTGATCTCAGGTGCGAGCAATAGAGCGCGAGCCGCGCGAGGCCATGCGTGGGGATTCCGCTCGCCTCGGCGTGTACCAGCGCCTCGGCCGTCGCGCACGCCATGGTCGTGGAAGCGCCGGCACGGCGTAGCGCCGCCGTGGCATGCGTGATCAGATCGGAGATGGTTACGAACGGCACGGACCGAACCCTGTTCGGTAAGGCGTATTGCGCATCGTGCGCGCCCACGCCACCAGCAAGGCGACGAGCGTGCAAGCGCGCGGATTGTAGAGGCCGTCCGGGATGGGGTCAACGCGCCCATGCTGAGCACGGTAGAAGTTCGATTGGCTCAACACCATGACGCCCGCGTCCGCGACTCGCCGAATGTCTTCCCGCGCCTTTGCGCCGGTCGCTCGAACGCAACAACCCGGCGCGCGCCGGCAGCGCGCCGAATCGAGACGCGTCAAGCGGCGAGCCGCTCAGGCCGCGCGCTCGCGGTCCGCGGTCAGCGCGAAGCGAATGAGCTCGGAGAGATTGCGCGCCTGCAGCTTCTCCATCAGGCGCGCCTTGTATACCTCGACTGTGCGTGGGCTGATGCCGAGCGCTTCTCCGATCTCGCGGTTGTGCCGTCCGGCGGCGGCAAGATCCATGACCTGGCGCTCGCGCGGCGTAAGCCGCGCCATACGCGATGAGGTCTCGTCGCCGACCACTCTCTCCGCGCGCCGCTTCGCATCGCGTTCCAGCGCCGAACCGACCGCCGCGACCAACTGCTCCTCGTCGAGCGGTTTCTCGAGAAAATCGACCGCGCCGGATTTCAGCGCCTGGCGCGCGGACGCCGCATCACCGTGCCCGGTGATGATGACGATCGGCATCTCGACGTTCTGCGCCGCCAGCCTGGATTGCAGATCCAACCCCGACATACCGCTCATCTTGATATCGAGCACGAGGCAACCGCGCCAATCCTTGCGGTAGGCAGCCAGGAAATCCTCGGCACTGCTGAAGATCGCCGTACGATAACCCTTCAGGCCGAGCAACAAGGCAAGCGCGTCGCGCACCGCCACATCGTCATCGACGATGAACACGGTTTGTTCAACTATCGTTGTCATCGGTTTCTCCTGTCAGGGTGGGCAGTGTCAGATGGAATGACCCGTGATCGGTCGGCTCCACCCAGAGCCGGCCGCCATGCGCCTTGACGATCGCACGACTGATCGCGAGCCCGATACCCATGCCGTGCGACTTCGAAGTCGAGAACGGCAGGAACAACTTATCGCGTAACGACGGCGGAATTCCAGGCCCGGAATCGACTACGCTCAGCTGCACGAAACCGGCATCGTGGTTCGCCGCCGTTAGCCTGATTTCGCGGCGCACCGGCCGTGCCTCCCGAATCGAGTCGAGCGCGTTCGCGATCAGATTGCGAAATACGATCTCGAGTTCCAACCGATCGACCAGGACGCGCGCCAGGTCGGGCTCGATCGTCAGGTTGAGGGCGATGCCGTCGGCTTTGGCTTCCTGCGCGAACGCTGCGCGCATGGCCTCGAGAAACTCACCGGGCGCCAGGCGTTCCAGGTTCATGGTGCCGCTGCGCAGGAAATCGCGCAGGCGTTTGACGATTGCGCCGACGCGCTGCGCCTGCTCGGTGATCTTGCCGACCGTCTGCTCGAGCTGACCCATATCCGGAGGCGTACGCGCGAGCATATGCTGGCAGGCTCGTCCGTACGTTACCAGCGCGGTCAACGGCTGGTTGACTTCGTGCGCCAGCGCGGCCGCCATCTCGCCGGCTGCCGCGAGCCGCAGCGATTGACGCAGGCTCTCCTGCGCGCGCTCGCGCTCGTCCACCACCACGCCGAGCAGCAGCCCGGTAACGCTCAGTCCGAGCATACGTGCCTGCAACTCCAGCAACGTGCCGACCTCGCTGCCGCTCGCTTGCACGACGATAATCAGCCCGACCTGGACGAACGCGAGCCCCGCGGCAGCACCGACTAGACCTTGTCGCGCCGCGATCCAGATGAGCGGCAGGAACAGGACGAAGAAATACTTCACGTGTCCGCCCGGCAGGAAAGCGAACACGGCGGCCAGAATAGCGACTGTGCTGACAAGCTGCACCCACGTCTCCCAGCGCGGCAGCAACGCGGCGAGCTTGCGCCGCCCAACCCGATCCGCCAGCACCAGAAAAAAGGGCATCAAGGCGAGCACGCCGACGACATCGCCGATCCAGTAACGAGACAGTGCCTGCGGAAAGTTCGACCACTCGGCCAAGCCGAGCACTACGTGACTGCCGACGTAGATGCTGCCGATCAGCAGCGGCGCGATCGACACGATTCCGAGCATCCAGGCGAAATCGCGCAGACTGCGGATACGGCCGCGCACCGACAAATGTCGCGACAACGCCATGCCGGCGATGGTGTAGCCGGTGGCCATGATGAAGACGCCCACCAAGACGCTCAGCAGCGGTGTCGGGGTCTGGCGCACCAAAGCCTCGGACACCAGCATCGCGAACAACAATGCCGGCGCTGCACGTAGACCTCGGATCAGGACCAATCCGAGCGCCAGCGCGATCTGTGGGTTCCACGGCGTGATGCCGATCAAGGCAGAGGGGTGAATGAAGCTGACGCGCTCCAGCACCAGGTACAAACCGACGAAGACAATCGCCAGTTCCCACTCCTGCAGCGACCAGATCGCGGACGCACGCAATTCCGTGCCGATGCCCCCGAGCGGTTGCTGCAACAATCCGGATGACTGTGTTTTCTGCATACGTATCTCGATGACTGCCCGCATCGGAACCGTACGATATCGCACGCGTACCGCGTTCCAGTGAGCGGTCTCACGCCAACTTTTGTAACACTACGTCACAGAGCGTACGCACTCGGAAACAGAAGCGCAACCCCCCGCGACGAGTATTTCTTGTCGGGGCTTTGAAACCATCCCGTCAGAGCGGTCTTTCCCTGTTGCACCAACGTTCGCACATCGTACGGACCACATCGGCAAGCGAACCGCTGCGCGCGTGCAAGGCGCGCATCCATTGCGCGTCGTTCACCTCCGATGTAACCCGGGAGCGCAGGAACGCCAGCGCGGTGGTGCTGCCCAGACGGGCGGCGCAGCCTTCGAGCTGCTGCAAAATCGCGAGGATCTCGCTACGCAGGCTCACCGATCGGCCACTGCGGACATCGGCAATCTGCGCACCGAATCCGAAGCGGCAAGCCTGGAACCGGTTGTAGTCGTAGACGTATGCATCCTCGGCAACGTCATCCGCGGCCTCGGTCTGATCCGTAAGCCATGCACACAGCGCCTGCGCAAACGCCGCGATCGCCGCCGCAGTCTCGATTTCGATCGGGGTATCACAGACCCGGATCTCGATCGTGCCGAACTCGGGTTTGGGCCGCACGTCCCAGTAGAAGTCCTTCATACTGCGCACGATGCCGAACCCCGCCATGCGATCGAAGTAGCGCTTAAACCCCGTCCAATCGGCAACGATCGGCATCTGCCCCGAAAGCGGAAAAGCCGAGACCGCGTGCAGGCGCGAGCTGTCGAAGGCGGTGTCTTCGCCTTGCGAGAAAGGCGAAGCCGCGGCGAGCGCGATGAAATGCGGGACGAAGCGCGCCATCCGGCGCGTGAGCACAATCGCCTGGTCGGCCGAGGCGCAGCCGATATGAATGTGCTGACCGAACACGGTGAACTGCTTGGCGAGATAGCCGTACAGCTCGGACAGCGCCGAAAAGCGCTCGGTCGGAAAAATCCTGCGTTGCGACCAGTGGTGGAACGGGTGTGCACCGCCTCCCGCGATGCCGATATTGAGTTTGTCCGCCGCCGCGCAAAGCGCGGCTCGCACTTCGGTCAGATCGCGTAACAGATCGGCATGGCGGGTGTGCACCTCGCTATTGACCTCGATCATGCTCTCGGTGATTTCGGGCTTGACATTTCGTGCGCGAGAGCTCTTCGCGAGTGCGCTGAGCAGGCTTTCGGCGCCGCGCGTGAGATCGAAATCACGCACGTTGACGAGCTGCAGTTCCAGCTCGATCCCCATGCTCAGCGCTTCACTTGCTCTGAATCGAGGCAGCACCCTCATCCCCCTCAGGACTTGACATCGCCGGCAAGCCGCAATGCCCAGTGCAACGCCAGAGGGCCGGCCAGCTCGAACACGACGATCGCAGCCAGCAACACCGACGCGAGCTCCTGTCCAAACTGCGGGTAGCGCATACCGATATCGTGCATCAGCAGCAGCGCCATGCCGGACATCGGCATCAATGCCAATCCCAGACAGGCGCTCTGCCGCCACGGCAACGGCGACAGCGGCGCGGAGACCATCACGCCCAGCCATTTTCCGGCCGTGCGGGCGAGCACATAGATTACCGCAGCCCAGCCTGCGGTCTGCAACACGGGCCACGCCGCCTGCGCCCCGGTGATCACGAACAACAGGATGTAAAGCACGCGCGCCCCGCCGCCCAGGTCGAACTCCATCAGCGCGAAGCGACGCGGAATGTTGCGCGCCGTGGCGCCGGCGGAGAGCAAGGCGATGAAAACCGACAGCCGCAGCGCGGTTGCAAGCCCCACCGCGATCAACACCGCGGCCACGATCAGGACGAAGTGGACGTCGGTACGCCGCGTCATGGCGCTCGCCGCATAGGGCAATGCAAATCCGATCGCAACACCGATGGCGAGCGAACCGAACAGCAGGTACAAAGGATGCAACACCACCGTGAGCCAGCCGGCGCGATATTCCAGGTGCACCATCGCGACCAGCATGGTGGTGAGCAGGAAGGCGAGCAGCGTGTTCACGGCCACCAGGTTGAGTGCGCGATCCGTGACCTGGCCTTGCGCATGCGCGTCGCTGGCGACAAGCCATACGACCGCTGGTGAAGTCGCGATCCCGATCGCAGCGGCCACCGCCGCCTGGATCGGTGGGAAGCCGAGTGCGATCAGCGCGGCGGCGGCGCCGGCGAAGCTCAGGGCGCTTTCCGCCAGCGCCGCAACCCACAGCGAGGGATCGCGGCGCAGCCACCGCAAGTCGAGGCGACGCCCCAGCTCGAACAGGACCAGCCCGACCGCGATGTCGACGATAACGCGCGCTTCCGCCAATAGCGGCCGCACCGGCAGATCGAGCGCGAGAGGACCCACGACGAATCCCGCCAGCGCGTAGCCGAACACCGCAGGCATTCGCAACCGCTGCGCCGCCGCACCCAGCACCCCGCCGATCACGAGCAATATGCCGAGCAGCAAAGCCTTGTTCAGCGGCGGCGGTAAATCGGGGAAAAAAGGCATCAGCTCTCGGCCACCTTGGTTTCAAGGCACGGGCATGGCGCGCGGCGCCGCGACCGGCGGCATGCGCGTACGCGGATATCCGCTCGATGCGTTGGCTATAATCCTTGCGCACGGGCGGCAAGCCACGGGCACGGCAGCACCCATGCCGGCGCAAGCCGGCCGCAGCACGCGCCGCGCATACCCGTGCCTCACATGCAATCCCACTGCGGAGGCCCGAAATGAGCGATTCCAGGCAAGGTATGCGCCGCGCATTGACCAGCTACGGCGACGAAGCGTTCTCGCTCTTCCTGCGCAAGGCCTTCATCAAGGCGATGGGCTATTCAGACGATGCCCTGGCACGCCCGGTGATCGGAATCACCGACACCTTCAGCGGCTTCAACGCCTGTCACCGCAATGTACCCGAACTGATCCAAGCCGTGAAGCGCGGCGTCATGCTCGCCGGCGGCTTGCCGATCGAATTTCCGACGATCTCGCTGCACGAATCGTTCTCGCACCCGACCAGCATGTATCTGCGCAACCTCATGTCGATCGACGTGGAGGAGATGATCCGCGCGCAGCCCATGGACGCGGTGGTGCTGATCGGCGGTTGCGACAAGACCGTGCCGGCGCTTCTGATGGGGGCGGCGAGCGCGAATACGCCGGCCATCGTGCTTGTGACCGGACCGATGATGACCGGCTCGCATCGCGGCGAACGCCTCGGAGCCTGCACCGACTGCCGGCGCTTCTGGGCCAAGTTCCGTGCCGGCGAGATCGACGACAAGGAGATCGGCGACATCAACGCGGCGCTCGCCCCGTCTGCGGGTACCTGCATGGTGATGGGTACCGCCAGTACCATGGCATGCATGACCGAAGCGCTCGGCATGATGCTGCCGGGCGGGGCGGCGATTCCCGCGGTGCACGCCGATCGGCTGCGTGCTGCCGAAGCCACGGGGGCGCGCGCGGTCGGTATCGCCGCGGAAGGGGTCACGCCCGACCGGATCATGACTCCGCGCGCATTCGAGAATGCGCTACGCATGCTGCTCGCAATCGGCGGCTCGACCAACGCGATCGTGCACATCGCCGCGATCGCCGGCAGGCTCGGTATCGAGATCGATCTCGAAGCGTTCGACCGGCTGGGCGATCAAACACCCGTGCTGGTGGACTTGAAACCCACCGGCCAGCACTACATGGAGGATCTGTTCAAGGCGGGCGGAGTCACCGCCATCCTGCGCGAACTAAGGCCGCTGCTCCATCTCGACTGCGTCACCGTCAGCGGCCAGACACTGGGCGAGAACATCGACGCCGCGCCTGCACCGTTCGCGCAGGACGTGGTACGCCCGTTCTCCGATCCGATCTTCAAGCAAGGCGGGATCGCGGTGCTGCGAGGAAACATCGCTCCAAACGGGGCGATCATCAAGCAGGCCGCCGCCACACCCGCGCTACTGCAGCATAGCGGCCGCGCCGTCGTGTTCAGCTCGCTCGAGGATCTGGCCGAGCGGGTCGATCGCGACGATCTGGACGTGCACGCCGACGACGTGCTGGTGCTGCAGAACGCGGGACCCAAGGGCGCGCCCGGAATGCCCGAATCCGGTTACTTGCCGATCCCGCGCAAGCTCGCACGCGCAGGCGTGAAGGACATGGTCCGGATTTCGGATGCGCGCATGAGCGGCACTGCTTTCGGCAGCATCGTACTGCACGTCTCGCCCGAATCCGCTATCGGCGGCCCGCTCGCGCTGGTGCGAAGCGGCGATCGCATCAAGCTCGATACTGCGGGGCGACGCATCGACCTGCTGGTGGACGACGCCGAGCTCGCGCGGCGCAGGCAAGTCTGGCGCCCGGCGGCGCCGCGGGCCGAGGACAATCGCGGTTATCGCAGGCTCTTCCTTGAACAGGTCGAGCAGGCCGAGCGCGGCTGCGACTTCGCTTTTCTCAAGCCGGCAATGCGCACGCGCGCACCGCAAGCCTAGGACGACGCCGCATCGATCGCCCGAGGTCATCGATCCCGGCCAGGTTTCGATCGCCGCGGCGCGATGCAACGGTCGAGGCCCGGCCGCGTTTGACCCCCGTTGACTGCGCCGCGCGTCGCCTGCGCCGACTACTCGTCGCGCAGTAACGTCTCGCCCGGCTTGACGCGGGTGAATTCCACCGGCCGCGTATCAATCTGGAACTCGCCCCCGACCAAGCGCACGCAGGTGAAGCGCGAGGTCGCGAGATCGCCCGCCTGCGGGAAGTCGGAACGGAAGTGCGCCCCGCGCGAATCCTCGCGCGCCGCGGCAGCGGCCCGGATCGACTTGCTCACCAGCAGCAGGTTGTCGAGATTGAGCCAATCATGCCAGGTAAGGTTGAAGGCGAGATCGGTTGTGCCGACTCCAGTCTCCTCCAGCCGCGCCTGGAGGGCGTCCAGGCGGCCCGCTGCGCGCGCGAGGCTCGCCGCGTCGCGCACGATGCCGACCTCGTCCCACATGACCTCGTAGAGATCATCGCGAATTGCGGCGAGGTCGCCCTGCTTTCGCGTCAGCGGATGGCGCGCGCGCGCCAGCGCCTGCTCGATGACGCCGTCGTCCGGCTCGCGATATTGGCCGTGGCGAGCGAGCCACTGCGCGATCCGATCGCCGGCGATGCCGCCGTAGACGGTCGAGTTCGCGACCCCGTTCCCACCCAGGCGGTTGGCCCCGTGCACCCCGCCCGTGTCTTCGCCGGCGGCGAACAATCCCGCCAACTCGGTGCTGCAATCGGTGCCGAACATCACGCCACCCATCATGTAATGCGCGGTCGGCACCACTTCGACCAGCCCGCCGGCAAGATCGAAGCCACAGTCCTCGCAGCGCTCGACCATGCCTTTGAACATACGTCGAACGTTCTGCGGGCCGAGGTGGCTCATCGAGATGTAGACGCCGCCGTTGGGCGTGACGCTGCCACTGCGCATCTCCTCGAAGATGGCGCGCGAGACGATGTCGCGCGTGGCGCGCTCGCCGCGCGGATCGTACTTGTCCATGAAGCGTTCGCGTGCGCCATTCCAGAGCTGGCCGCCGGAGCCGCGTAATCCTTCCTCGAGCACGGTGCCGGTCATGCGCGTATGCGGCCCCGCCAACAAGCCGGTCGGATGGAATTGCACCATCTCCATGTCGCGCAGGGTAAGCCCGCTGCGCAGCGCCATCGCCATGCCGTCGCAGGTCTTGTCGCCCGAGGGGGTATGGTACTTGTACATGGTGGGTCCGCCACCCGTGGCGAGAAGCACGGCTTGCGCCTGAACGAATACGAACTCGCCGCTGCGGATGTCGATCATGAGCGCACCAGCGATACCGCCGCCGTCTCTGGAAGGCACCAGCGCGATCGCGCGATGTTCTTCCAGACGCCGGATTCTGCGCGCCCAGACCTGCTCGGCGAGGCGATTGATGATCTCGATCCCGGTAAGGTCGCCCTTGTGCACCGTGCGATCGAAGGTCTGTCCGGCGAACGCCTTCTGATGCACGCTGCCGTCGGGATTGCGATCGAAGAAACACCCCAGCTCATTCTCCAGCTCGTGGATGCGCTCGATCGCGACCTCCACCAGCTGCCAGGCGAGCTCCTGGTGCGGCAGCCATTTGCCCCCTTCGATCGTATCCATGAAGTGTCGCTCGATCGAGTCCTCGCTCGCGAGCGCGACGTTGTAGCCGCCCTGAACCATGCGGGTGCAACCGCACTTACCGAGCAGCCCCTTCACTGCCACCGTGATATCGAGCGCGGGATCGGCCTTGTGCGCGTGCAGGGCGCCGAACAGGCCCGCCCCGCCCGAACCCAGGATCAGGAGATCGGTCTTGAGTCGACGCATTGCCATCTGCACTTCCCATGAATCCGCGCACCCGCCGATGCGGGCAGATTGCTGGCTGGCGTAGACCTCGCACGGGCGCGAGAATTCACGACTTCGCCGCCACGCCGAGTTCGGCGAGCACCCGCGCGCGCCGGCTGCGCGCGGAGTCGGCGACATCCGTGTAGAGGTTGCCGCCGTGGCTGTCCATCGCGACCAGCAAGGGACCAAAGCCCTTGATGCGGAATTTCCACAACGACTCGGGATTCAAGTCGTCCAAGTCGACGTCCTCGATCGCCTCGATCCAGGTCGTTTCAAGAGCGGCCGCACCGCCGATCACAGCGAGGTACGCCCCGCCCAGCTCGGCAAACGCGCGCTGCGAATCTGCGAACAGCCCGCCCTTGCCGATGATGATGCGCACGCCGTATTGCGCCATGAGCGGACGGGTGAACCGCTCCATGCGCGCGCTCGTTGTCGTGCCCACGCACAGAGGCTCGTAACCGGTTGGCGTAGCCTGCGTTTCGCCGATCCACTTCACGTTCGGCGCGGTGTGCACGACCGCATGGCCGTTGAGGTCGAAGCGGGTCTTGCGACCGCGGTCGAACATGTGAATCTGGGTGGCATCGCGAATGCCGTACAGCGTGCCGTTGAGCGTCACCGTATCGTTGACGCGCAGCGCGCGCACTTGCTGCTCGCTGACGGGCATGTCGAAGTCATGGTGTGCCATACATCCCTCCGTTTCGGCTTCGCGCCGGCGTTACCGCGAGCGTTCAGAAACCGTATTCGACCCCACTCGGCGTGAACGTCGCCCGCGCGCGGCGCGCCGAGTGGCATTGCATGTTGACCGCCACAGGATTCATGGTGATGTGCGTGGCCGCGGTCTCGACGTGCACGGCAAAGGCGGTCGAATCCCCGCCCAGGCCCTGCGCGCCAACACCGAGCTCGTTCACCACCGCGGAGAGCTCGCGCTCGAGCTTGGCGCCCTCCGCATCCTCACACACCGTGCCCAGCGCGCGCGTCGCCGCCACTTTGGACAGGTGAACGCAAAGATCGGCCGTTCCACCCACGCCCACGCCCACGATCGTCGGCGGACACGTCTTGCCTCCGGCCTCGAGCACGCAGTCGATGACGAAGGTCTTGATCGCGTCGATCCCGTCGGCGGGAATCGCCATCTTCAGCCACGAGTTGTTCTCCGAGCCGCTGCCCTTGGGGATCATCTCGACCGTGAGCACGTCCGACGCGGGTGAAAAATCGATATGGATCACCGGTACCGAACGCCCGCACGACGTATGCTCGTTCTTGCGTGTGATCGGATGTACGACCGAGGAGCGCAGCGGATGCTCCCGCGTTGCGCGCGCGCAGCCGGTGGCGATCGCCTGCTTCAGGCGATAACCGTCCACGATGACGTTTGCGCCGATGACGACGTTGTAGATCGGAATGCCGGTGTCCTGGCACAACAGGTTATCGTTCGCCTCGGCGACCGCGATGTTGCGAATCATCGTCCCCAGCACCGACTTGCCGGTTGCGTCGGTCTCGACCGAATCCAGGTGCTGGAAGCCTTTCTTGATGTCCGGCGGCAACAGCTTGAGCGCGCGCACATAGAGCGCCTTGGCCGCTTCCTCGATTTGCGTCAAGTCGATATTCATCATCGCTCACCTCGATACAGAGCCAGGCTCGACGTCCCGACCACTTGGCTCGCGCTTCAAGTCGATGGCCATCTTCGCGCCATACCGACAGGTCGAGCCGCTTTCTTCCCTTGCCCTCTTTTCACCGCTAGTCGACGTAGAGATTGCGTGCTTTGATGATCTTCGCCCAGCGGGCGGACTCTTCCTTGATGGCGCGAGCGAAAGCGTCCGGCGAGTTACCCACCGGCTGCATGCCGAGCTGCTCGAAGCGGCCGCGCACCTCGGCCGATTGCAGCACCTTTGCGGTATCGCGGTAGATCTTGTCGATCACGTTGCGCGGGGTTCCTCTTGGCGCCATGAGGCCGAACCAACCGAGATTCTCGAATCCGGGCAGGGTTTCCGCCACGGCCGGCACGTTCGGCAACTGCTTCGCTCGCTCCTTGCTCGTCACCGCGAGCGCGCGCAGCTTCCCCTGCTGCACGAAGCCGATCGCGGCCGACAAGTTCGCCGTGACGAAATGGATCTGACCACCAACCAGGTCAGCCACCGCCGGACCTTCACCCTTGTAAGGCACGTGCGTCACGTCGATCCCGGCGGCGGTGACGAAGTTCTCGGCGGCAAGATGCGTCTGCGTGCCGACGCCGGCCGAGCCGAAGTTGATCGTCTTGGGCTTGGCCTTGGCAAGCGCGATGAAGTCCTTCAGCGTCTTGGCGGGAAAATTGGCGTTCACGACGACAGCCTGCGGCCCGCTGGCGACATTCGTTATGGCCACCAGGTCGACATCGGGATTGAAGGGCATCCTGCGATACATGTGCTGATTCGCGGTCACGATCGATCCCGAGGTCATCAGCAAGGTATAACCGTCGGGTGCGGCTTTGGCGACGATATCACCACCGATGTTGCCGGAAGCGCCTGCGCGGTTGTCGGCGACGACGGTCTGTCCCCAGAGGTCGGTCAGGCGTTGCGCCACGATGCGAGTGACGATATCGGTCGCTCCTCCCGGAGAAAACGGCACCACGATCCGCACCGGGCGCGCCGGGTAGGTCTGCGCGCCGACCCCTGGCGCCAAGATGGCAAGTGCCGCCAACACGCTTGTGCTTGCTATGCGCATGATGCTCCTCATCGTCGTTTGATGAATACTCGCTGTCGTAATTCGATCCAGCCTCTTGGAGACAATATCAGCACGTGCCACGACGGCAGGCGGGTGTTCACAATCCCAGCGCCTCAACCGTGAGCTTGCGCAATTCGCGTTGCAACCTCTCGCGCGCGCCCAACTGGGCGCGCCTCTTGTTCAGGTTGACGAGCTCGTACGGATCGTTCTCCAGGTCATAGAGCTCGTCGAGCTCGCCGTTGCGGCCGCGGTTCACCCAGCGGATGTACTTGTGGCGCTCGGTGCGCACGCATTTGTAGGTCATGCCAACCAGCCATGGCATGGCGTTCTCGGCCCAGTACTCGACCAGGAACGAGCGCCGCCAGCCGGCACGCTTGCCCGCCAGCAGCGGCAGCAGCGATCGGCCCTGGATGTGAGCGCGCGGTGTGCCGCCCGCGAGCTGGATGAAGGTCGGCGCAATATCCTGGCACAGCACAAGATTACGCACGTGCGTGCCGGCTTTGATGCGGCGAGGAAAGCGGGCGATGAAGGGCGCGCGGATACCCTCCTCGTAGGGAAAACGGCGTTCTGGACCAAGCCCGTGTTCGCCGAAGAAATAGCCGTTGTCGCCGAGAAAAATAATACACGTCCGGTCGAGCTCACCCTTGCGCTCAAGCGCCTCGAGCAGCATCCCGACGCCTTCGTCGACCGCGGCCATCATGCGCGCGCGCAGCCGGATCTCCTCCTGCTCCCCGGAGTGGATCGCGGCGAGCATTGCACGCGACTTTTCCGAGCGCTTCAACTCGAACGCCTCGCGCCAGGCCGGCTTTTCTTTCACCACCTCGGTCGCGCTCAGCATGTTGGGTTTGCGCGGAAACACGCAGTCACGGTAAAGACTCTCGTGGCGTGCGGCAGCCCGGTAACCTTCGATCGCGAACGTACCGTCGGCAGCCTGCTCGGCATCCGGATGTACCGCCTTATGAGCGAAAAAGAGAGACCACGGCTTGTCGTGGCGACGCTCGACGAAATCGAGCGCCATCGCGTTCATGATGTCGGTCACGTAGCCGCGATGCGGCACGTACTTGCCATCGATATTGAGCAGCGGGTCGTTCAGCCGCCCGTGGCCATCGAACGCGATCCAATGATCGTAGCCGGGGCGCGGCTTGCCGTCGTTGCCCATGTGCCATTTGCCGATGTGGGCGGTCTCGTAGCCCAGGCGCTGCAGCTCCAGGTGATAGTTGGGCAGACGATGGCTCGCAAGGTCGCGCGCGACGTTGTCGATGATGCCGTGTCGGCTCGCGTACTGGCCGGTCAGGATGGAAGCGCGGTTGGGTGAGCAAATTGGCGTAGTGTGGAACGCGCGCTCGAAGATCGCGCCCTCGTGCGCGATGCGATCGATGTTCGGCGTGCGCATGTAGGGGTGGCCACCCGCGCCGAACTCGTCGTAGCGCAGGTCATCGATCAGAATGACGAGCAGATTCGGTTTGGCCGCCAACGCGTTCTCCTTTGGGTTCCGAGTCTCGCCTCGCGCTAGACGAGATTCATCAGGAACGCCCCTCCTGCCACAACCGTCAGGCCGGCTGCCAACGCAAGCAGGCTCTTCTGCCAGTTACGCCACGGTAGAAATTCGAGCATGAGCAGTCGGATGCCGCCCGCCATATGCGCGGCGAGCAGCAGTACCAGGACAACCTCGCCCGCCTTGATCAGGGGTTGCTCGGTCCAGACGAGCGCGGACTGCAGCGCGGCCTCGCCGTTGAGCGCGACGCCGAGCGTCAGAAAATGCAGCGGCAGGAACAGGGTAAGCAGCAGCCCCGAGATGCGATGCACCGCGAAGGCCCACCAGGCGGGGTGCGCGCGCGCGCGCCAGTCGCTTTTCATGCGACTACCGCCCACACCGCACGCAAGCCCAGCACCATCAGCACCAGTGCGACAATCGCGACGACTGCGTTAAGTCGGGCGCCGCGCATGGCGAGCCATTCGTGCAGGATGGCGCGAAGTCCGATCGGCGCGTGCACCGCGACCGCAATCACGAATATCGAATAGAACGCGCCCCAGGTGACGCTGCCACGCGTGCGCGCCAGAATCTCTGCCGCGCTCAAGCCGCCGCGAACCGCGTAGATGAGCGTCATCAGATGCACCAGCACGCACAACGCGAGCACGACGGCGCTCGCGCGTTGCGCCGCCCAGAGCCGGACCTGCGAACGCGCGCTCATGACCGTCGACGCCGAGCGGCCGCAGGCGGGCGCGCCGAATTCGCGCTCGGCAAGGCGCACCAGAATCCTCCATTCGCAACCGATCGCGCCATCGTGATCAGATGCGTCCCGCGAGCAAGGCGCCCAGGGTCGCTCGCTTCAGTCCCGCGATCGCCGCGGTCGGCGAAATCTTCTTCGGACAGCGCTCGGTACAGCTCATGTGGGTATGGCAGGCCTGACAGCCCGCGTCGCCCGCCACCGCGCCAAGCCGCTCGTCGCGGGCGCCGTCGCGCACGTCGTTCACCAAGGTCCAGGCACGATTCAGCGCCGCGGGGCCGAGATAGTCGGGATTCCACGTGACGACATCGCACGAGGCATAGCACACGCCGCAGCCGATGCACTCGATGCCGGCATCGACCTGCTCGCGTTCGCTGGAATCCGGCCGGACGCGGGCGAATTCATCCTTGCGTGTTGCCGTCGGCTGGAACTGCCCGCGCGCGCGCGCCCACTTATCGAAGAACTCGCTCATGTCGGCGACGAGATCCTTGATGACCGGTAGGTTCGTAAGCGGCGCGATCTCCAGCGTATCGCCCTCGATCACCTGATCGACGTGTGTGCGGCAGGTCCAGCGGGCGCGGCCGTTGACGCTCATCGCGCATGAGCCGCACATGCCGACGCGGCAGGCAAAGCGGTACGCGAGCGTCGGATCGAGCGCGCGTTGAACGTGCGTGACCACATCGAGAACGGTTTGGCTCTCGCGCCGTGGCACCTCGAACTCCTGTAGAGCGCCTTGTTCGCGTCCTCGCCAGATCTTGACCCGCAGAGTGTTCATATCACGTGCAGCCCTGTCCCACCGTCGACACCGGGAACGAGCAGCAACGCGCTCGGCTGCCGCGTCCACCCAGGATCGCGCCCGTGGTCACGGGCACGACGTCCGCCGCCGCCTCGCTAGGCGCTTTCGTAAAGCCGGGTCAGCACGAACTCGCGATGACCGAGCGCTTCGGCGGCCGTGAGCCGCCCGTTGCAAGTGCGCAGCATGATCTCGAGCAGCTCATCACCGCACCGATCGAGGTTCTTCTCGCGTTGCAGCAGGCCGGAAACATCGAGGTCGATGTGTTCGCTCATCGTGCGGCAGGTGCGCGGATTTGCCGAGAGCTTGATGACCGGCAGAATCGGATTGCCGATGACATTGCCCTGCCCGGTCGGGAAGAAATGCACCACGTAGCCCGCAGCAGCCACCAGCGTGACCATCTCGGCGGCCGCCGAGGACGAATCCATGAACCACAGACCGGATCCGGTCGGCGCCTCGGCTTTGTCGAGCACGCCAATCACCTTGCACTTGTGGCCGATCTTCTGGATGTTGCCGAGCGCCTTTTCCTCGATGGTGGTGAGTCCCCCGGCGATGTTGCCCTTGGTCGGCTGGGATTCGGACAGGTCGCTCGTCTTGTGTCGATCCACCACTTCCTGGTAGCGGTCGAACATGTACATGAAGCGCTCGCGCACTTGCGGTGTGGCACAGCGCTCGGCGACGATCAGTTCGCCGCCCGTGATCTCGGTGGTCTCGCCGAAACACATCGTCACGCCGAGCGGCTCGAGTTTGTCGAACGCATTGCCCACCGTCGGATTGGACCCGCAGCCCGAAGTCGTATCGGACTCGCCGCACTTGGTCGACACCCACAGCTCGGATATCGGGCAGTCTTCTCGGCGTAACTCGGACGCCCACTGCACGTACTGCTTGGCGACCTTGGAGGCGCGATAGATGGTGTCGTGGTCGCCGTGCAGCTCGATACCGAAGCCGGTTACGGGTTTCCCGGTCTTGGCGATACCCTCGACCACGCGCTGCGTCCAGCCGTCCTCGATGCCGATCACGACCACCGCAGCGACGTTCGGGTTGCAGCCTGCGCCGATCAGCGTGCGGAAGTGCAGCTCCAGGTCGGCGCCAAACTGCAGCCGGCCGTAGGGGTGCGGAATAGCGAGCGTCCCTTTGATGTTGTTCGCCACCGCCTCGCAGGCCGCATTCGACAGATCGTCGACCGGCAGGATGATGACATGGTTGCGCACGCCCACGCGGCCGTTTTCGCGCCGGTACCCGCGGAAAGTCGTCTTGCTCGATATCATGGTCTTTACGCCTCGCTCGATGCGGCTCGCTTCGTTGAGAGCCACGGGTTGCTACCAGCGCTTGGTCTTGAGATTGTGCACGTGGCAGTGCTCGCCCACCTTCATATCGGCCACCGCCTTGCCGATGTCATGACCGTACTTGATGACCGTGTCGCCGCTCTTGATCGCCTGCGTGGCGACCTTGTGGCCGATCGGGATGTCGTTCAGTGCCTTGACGTGCACGGTCGAATCGCCCTCCATCACCCAGCCGGTGAGATCCTGACCGGCCTTGATGTTCTCGACCACGACCACGCCGACCGTGTCCTTCTTGTCGTGAACCAGAAAATGAATCATCGATGCTCCTCGGGATAGCACGCGGCAAACGAACTGCGGGAGCCGAACGAACGCGCGCAGGCGCATTCTCGGTTTCCAGTCCCGGCAGGGACGGACGCCTGCGATGGTAGCCAGCGGTTTGGGCGAAGTCAACTAGGTGACCTATATGACCTGCTGCGTCACGGTGCTACCATAGCCGCCAACATGGAGACGGCCACCGAAACCCGGCTGCGCGCCGATACCCCCGACGGGCAGCCGCTCTACAAGGGCGTGCGGCTGCGCCTCACGCAGAGTCTCATGGCAGGCGAATGGCGTCCTGGCCAGGCGATTCCGAGCGAGACACGCCTCGCCGAGCGCTTCGGCGTTTCACTCGGCACCGTACGCAAGGCGATCGACGAGCTGGTGGCCGAAAAGATCCTCGTGCGCCAGCAAGGGCGCGGGACCTTCGTCGCGACCCACACCGCGGATCGCACGCTGTTCTACTTCTTTCACATCGCCGGTCGCGATGGCCGCAAGGAAACGCCGCAAATCGAGCTGCTCGCTTTCATCCGCGGGCGCGCCGATGCCGATGAGGCGGCGCGACTCGAGATTGCGCGCGGCGAGCGAGTGCTGCGGATACGGAATCTGCTGCGGCTAGCGGGCGACCCGGTCGTGATCGACGACATCGTCATCCCCGCGCAGCTCGTTCCTGGTCTCGACGAAGAGAGCTTCGGTAGCCGCGAGGGAACGATCTATGGCCTATATCAGGCGCGTTACGGCATCAACGTGATCCGAATCTCGGAGCGCCTGAGCGCGACCTTGGCCGACCCGGACAGCACCCGTCTGCTGGCTCTGCCCGCTGCGACACCGCTGCTTCGCATTGCCCGTGTTGCGTACACGTATCACGACCGCCCCGTGGAGTTGCGCCAAAGCCTGGTCGATACCAGCGCACACGAGTACGTGAGCGATCTGGTCAAGCAGTAGCGTCCAGGGTCACGCGCGCTCACAGCCCACTGCGCGCGGCGTCATGCGCGCTCAGAGCTTCGCTAGCATGCGCTCGGCGGTCTGCCTGGCTTCGGCGGTACGGGCATTGTCGGCGATCCATTCGAATACGCTACGAGCATCGGCACGCAACCCCGCGCGCATGAGGTTCGTGCCTGCGGCCGCGCGTGCCGCGAGCGCGCTGGGTTCCAGGGGATCCTTGGCTGACGCTGCCGCGAGCAGATACGCCTCGGCCGCCGCGCGCGGATCGCCCCCGGTTTCGTGTACGCGCGCAAGCCCGGCAAGAACGGCTCCTCGTTGTTCGACCTCGTCGGCGTGCGCGAGCAGTCCTTGGAATACGATCCGAGCCGCCTCGGCATGGCCGAATTCCAGCGCCTCCGATGCGGCGGCCACGAGCCGGCGTACGCTCTCGCCATCCAGTCGCGTCTTCGCATCCAATGCAGCACCTGCGAGACTCAGCGCCTGCGGGATGAGGCCCGCCCGAAGCATGAGCGCAAGGTTGCGCGCCTGCCATTGGCTTGGGCTCATGCCGTCCATCGGCGGCAGTCCCTGCCAGTAGCGCACCCCGGACGCCGCTTCGCCCACCTCGGCCGCGATCACGCCCAGCTCGAAGCGCACTTGTGCATCGAGTTGTGCGACCGGGAACCGACTCTCGTCGCCGATGAGGCGCCACGCCGTGCGGGCAAGACCGGCATCGCGCAACCAGGCCATGAGCTGCGATTGCGCTCGAGCGCGAGCGTCGGTCGTGTGCGCATTCAAAACAAGCGACGCGATCAGTGCGCGTGCGCTGCGCGCGCGCTTCGGTCGTATGCGCTCGGCCGCTTGTGCCCACTTCGCGTCATCGCCCGCCAGCAGTTGCGAGGCATTGGCGACGCGTTCCGCGGCCTGCGCATACGCCTTCCACAGCGCTGCGATCACGTCCGGCGGTGCGGGCGCGCGGGCGGGCGCATTGAGTCGACCTTCGAGCACTTCGAGCTCGACCTCAGGGTCGGCGGCCGCTCGTCCCGCCGCAGACAAGAGCGCCCAGCCCGGCTCGGTTACGCCCTTGGCAATCAGCGCTCGCGCCTGCGCTGCGGCCGCGGCGGGCTGAATCAGACCGGCGCGAAGCCGCAGCATCGCGGCGCTGGGCGAACCGGGTCCAAGTTGCGCGAGCCACTGGGCCGCCTGGTCGGCACGGCCAGCGGCAAGCAACCCGGCGGCGAAGCGCTCGGTCTCGGCAGCTTGCAGGGGGGAGAAATCCTGACGAAATCGCAGCATGGCAAGATATGCCGCTTCGGCTTGGCCTTCGCCCAGGTAAGCATCGATCGCCGTGCGGCGCGCAGCGCGGTAATCGTCGGCACTCATCTTCTCGCCATCGACGAACGCCTGTACGAGCAAGTGGCGTGCTTGCGTGAAGCGGCCGAGCTTCACGGCCGCATGTGCCGCCCTGTCCAGCAACGCAGCACGCAGCGCCGCGTCGCGCACCTGTGCGATGTGCGCCTGTACGCGCGCCAGCACATCGGCATGGCGCTGCCGACGAGACAGTAGATCGATTCGCGCCAACTCCCACTCGGCCCAGCCGTGGCCCGAACTCTGCGCCGGCTGGCTGCGCTCGATGCGCTCCAGAGCGAGCTCGGCCGCACCGGCCGCCGCGATGGCGCGTACATCTTCGATACGGGAGATCTGCGCCGACGATGCGGCCGACGCTGCCGCGAGCAGCACCGTACCGAGAAGGTAAACGTGCCTCAGCCGCGCCCGAAGCGGCGGCCTGGTTGCGGACGCTCGCCGGCGCACGGCGACACCAAGGGCAGGCGCGTGCGCCCTTGCGGTGGGGCGCGCACTAGCCGGCGGCTGGGGCATCCGAAGCCGGCGCTGCCGGCTCCTCGGCCGGCGGCAGGATGTCGACCTCGCGTTGGACATTCAGCTTTTCGCGGATCCGCGCCGACTTGCCGGAACGCTCGCGCAAGTAGTAGAGCTTCGCACGCCGCACTTCGCCACGACGCTTGACATCGATGCTCGCAATCAGCGGCGAGTACGTCTGGAAGGTGCGCTCCACGCCTTCGCCGGAGGAGACCTTGCGCACGATGAAAGACGAGCTCAGACCACGGTTACGCTTGGCGATGACCACGCCCTCATAGGCTTGGACCCGCTTGCGCTCGCCCTCCACGACGTTCACGCTGACGACCACGGTGTCGCCGGGCGCGAACGAGGGGATGGTCTTGCCCAGGCGCGCGATTTCTTCGCGCTCGAGTTGCTCGATGAGGTTCATGCTGTTCGCTCCTTGCCCGGCCTTGCATAAAAGGCCGATTGGGCCGATTCGGCCGATTCGTCAGGCGGCCGGTGCGGCTGCCTGCTGTTCCCGTTTGAATTCGTCCAGCAACCGCGCCTGCTTGTCGGTCAACTCCAAGCGCGCGAGCAACTCCGGCCGCCGCTGCCAGGTGCGGCCCAGCGCCTGCTTCGCACGCCAGCACTCGATGGCAGCATGATGACCCGACAGCAGCACGTCGGGCACCCGTAGCCCCTGGTAAACCTCCGGCCGCGTGTAGTGCGGGCAATCGAGAAGTCCGTTCACGAACGATTCCTGTTGCGCCGACTCGGGATCGCCCAGCGTGCCGGGCAATTGCCGGATAACCGCATCCATAAGCACCATGGCGGGCAACTCTCCGCCCGAGGCGACGTAATCGCCGATCGAGATTTCGACGTCGACCGCGCGCTGTAACAATCGCTCGTCGACCCCTTCGTAGCGGCCGGCCACCAGCACCAGTCCGTCGAGCGCCGCCAGTTCGCACACCAGCGCATGGTTCAGCAACCGCCCTTGCGGCGACAGATACACCACACGGTTAGTTGCCGCGCCGCTACTCGCCTGGCGCTGGCGCGCGGCCGCAATCGCCTTCTCCAGCGGCTCGGCAAGCATCACCATGCCGGGCCCTCCGCCGTAAGGTCTGTCGTCCACGCTGCGGTAGGCATCGGTGGTGAAATCGCGCGGATTCCACGCCACGACCTCGTAGCAGCGTCTATCGCGTGCCCGTGCGGTGATCCCCCATGCGGTCAGCGCCTCCAGCATAGGCGGAAACAAGGTGACAATGTCGAACTGGAACATACGCGCATCCTGGCATCAGTAGTCCGCGCCCCAGTCCAACGTCAGCAACGAAGCTTCGATATCCACTTTGACAACCACCGCAGCGACGAACGGGATCAGTCGTTCCCGCTCGCCGCGTACCACCAGCACGTCGTTCGCGCCGGTCGCGAAAATCTCGTCCACTCGACCCAACGGCACGCCCTCGCGGTTCACGACACTCAGGCCGATCAGGTCCGACCAGTAGTATTCGCCCTCGGCTGCGGGCGGCAGCGCCGAACGCGGCAACGCGATCCGCCACCCTCGCAGTTGTCCCGCCCGGTCGCGCTCCTCGATACCTTCCAAGCGAGCTACCAGGCCCGTGCCTTGCACTCGTCCTTCCAGTAAGCGATGCGGCTGCCAGTCATCCCGCGCTGCGAGCCACCACGTTCGGTGCCCGAGCAGACCATCCGTGCTTTCGGTCTGCGGCCGTATCCTGACCCAGCCGCGCACGCCGAACGGGGCGTCGATACGCCCCATGACCACATACGTGTCAGGCTGCCTGCTTCGACTCACCGGCTTGGCGCACCAGCCGACGCACGGTGTCACTCATCTGCGCACCGTGCCCCCGCCAATAAGCCACGCGATCCATCGCAATGCGAAGCTTCTCCTCGTTCTGAGCGGCCATCGGGTTGTAATAGCCGATACGCTCGACGTAGCGGCCGTCACGCGCTCGGCGCGAATCGGCGACCACGACGTTGTAGAACGGCCGCTTCTTGGCCCCGCCGCGAGCCAGACGAATCACCACCATGAGGGTTCTCGCCCTGCCAGAAAAGAAAGGCGGTGATTCTAGCGGACTTCCCCGCGGCGCGGCAACCAGGCGAATCAGCGTTCAGTCAGGTTTTTACGTGAGGCAATAGGCCAGGATTGCGCTAAGCTCGGCGGGCAACGGGCCAGGACGCCACACATCGGCAACCACGAAAGGCAAAGCCATGAGCAGCAGCAATTCTGCGGCGAGGATCGCCGCGGCGATCGAACAGCGCTTCGGCGAGCGTATCAACCCGCAGGCCGAGGCGCCCGGCAGCAATGAGATCGCGCGCATGCTCGAGCACTGTACGCATCGGAAATGGACCGACCGTGCGCTGACCCCGGAATTGTTGCGCCTGCTCTGCGCCGCGGCCCTCTCGGCGCCATCCAAAAGCGACCTGCAACAGACCGACATCGTCAACGTGGTCGACCGCGCCGAGCGCGCCGCCATCGTCGCCACCATCGACGACATGGGTTGGATCATGGACGCGCCGGTGTTTCTCGTCTTCTGCGGCAACAATCGGCGGCTGCGGCTGATGTCGCAATGGCAGGGTACGCCCTTCCCGAACGATCACCTCGATCAGTTCTTCAATGCCGCCTGTGACGCGGCGATGATCATGGCCGCGTTCATCCAAGCGGCCGAAGCCGCAGGGCTCGGTTGCTGCCCGGTAAGCCACGTGCGTAACCACGCCGATAAGGTGTCAGAGGTTCTGGGCTTGCCGCGGTGGGTTTTCCCCTTCGCCGGCCTGTGCGTGGGCTACCCGGCGCGCGGCAACCGAATCACCCCGCGGCTGCCGCTTGCCGTCACGCTGCATACGGATCGTTATGACGAGTCGAATCTGCGCGAGCAGATCGCGCGCTATGACGCGCGCCGGCACATGCTCCAACCGTACGGGCGCCAGCGCGATCCGCAGCGATTCGGCAAGCTCGAGCAATACGGCTGGTCGGCGGACAAGGCGAGGCAGTATGCGGTGGAAGAACGCGCAAGCTTCGGCGGTTACGTGCGCCGCCAGGGCTTCAGGCTCGATTGACGCCTGCACCGCCCACAAACCAGTGCCGCTCGGTATCGGCGCCCGCGCCGACGTGAAAACGCCGCTCCGCGTGCGTACCAATCAGCGCATGCCCGGCAGCATGCCGCGGAAATTGCGCATCATCTTCGCCATACCGCCCTTGGCCATCATCTTCATGAGCTTCTGCGCCTGCTCGAACTGATTGAGCAGGCGGTTCACTTCCTGCACGCTGACCCCGGCCCCGGCCGCGATGCGCCGCTTGCGTGAAGCCTTGATGACCTCCGGCTTGGCACGTTCCTGCGGCGTCATCGCGTTGATGATGCCCTCGATGCGTCGCACGGTCTTCTCGTCCATCTGCGCGCCCTGAGCAGCTTGCGCGAACTGCGCCGGCAGCTTGTCCATGAGCGAGCTCACCCCGCCCATCTTTCGCATCTGCGCGATCTGCGCCTTGAAGTCCTCCAGATCGAAACCCTTGCCGCTCTTGACCTTCTTCGCGAGCTTCTCGGCTTCGGTCCGATCGACACTGCGCTGCGCTTCTTCGACCAGCGAGAGCACGTCCCCCATGCCGAGGATGCGCGAAGCCATGCGATCGGGATGAAACACTTCCAGGCCGTTGAGCTTCTCGCCCACACCGGCGAACTTGATCGGCTTGCCGGTGATGCTGCGCACCGATAGCGCCGCCCCGCCGCGGGCGTCGCCGTCGAGCTTGGTGAGCACGATCCCGGTCAAAGGCAGCGCCTCGGCAAACGCCTTCGCGGTGTTGACGGCGTCCTGGCCCTGCATCGCATCCACCACGAACAACGTCTCGGTCGGGTCAAGCGCGGCGTTGAGCGAGCGGATTTCATCCATCATGGCCTGATCGATGGTGAGGCGTCCGGCCGTATCGACGATCACGACATCGTGAAAATGCGTGCGTGCGAAGGCGAGCGCGCCGCGCGCGATGCCGACTGGCGACTCGCTCGCGGGCGCCTCGTAGAAGTCCGCTTCGACCTGCTTCGCCAGCGTGCGCAACTGCTCGATCGCCGCCGGACGGTACACGTCCGCGCTCGCGAGCAGCACCTTCTTGCGCATCTGCTCCTTGAGCAGCTTCGCCAGCTTTCCGCTCGTCGTGGTCTTGCCCGAACCTTGCAAGCCAGCCATGAGCAGGACCGCCGGCGGCTTGACCGCCAGCTCGAGCCCCGCGCTCTGCGCCCCCAATAGCTCGACCAGTTCGCTGTACACGATACCGACCACCGCCTGCCCCGGGGTCAAACTGGTGAGTACGTCCTGACCGAGTGCCTTCGTGCGCACCCGAGCGATGAAATCGCGCACCACCGGCAGCGCCACGTCGGCTTCGAGCAGTGCCATGCGCACTTCGCGCATGGCTTCCTGCACATTCGACTCGGTGAGCCGGGCCTCGCCGCGTAAGGTCTTGAGGACGCCGGCGAGCCGGCTGGTCAGTGCATCGAACATGGTGTTGGACCGGCCGAGAAACGACGAGCCGTATAATCCTTCATTGTGCGCGCGTTGCTCCACAGGCACAGCAGCACGGCGCAACGACTCGAGATCCGCATGACCCCCGCCCCGGCAACGACGCGAAGCGTAAGATGACGCCGCCGATTCTAGCCTACCTGGCGACGGCGCTCGGCTACGGCGCGCTAGCGGCGTACTTCTGGCGCACGCGCTGGGCGCACCCGATCCAAGCAGCCAGCGATAAAGCGGCCGGCACCGGCGCCTGGGAGCAGGTCGCGGTGCTCGCACCGCTCACACTGCATGCTGTGCTGCTCTACCAATCGACCCTTGCCGGGCCCGAGGTTCGGCTCGGCATAGGCATTGCCGCCTCGCTCATCGTATGGCTGTCCGTGCTGATCTATTGGTTTGGCAGCTTCATCTACCACGTGCAGGGTTTGCAGGCTCTGGTGATGCCGATCGCGGCTATCGGCTGTCTGGTGCCGCTCGTTGCGCCGGGCGCGCGAACATTGCCAAACGCGCAGTTGTTGGCGTTCAAGGCACACCTGTTGATTTCCATGTTGGCCTATGGCTTTTTCACCATCGCCTCGCTGCACGTGCTGCTGATGGCCGTGCTGGAAAAGCGCCTGCATGGCGGCCAGCTGCGCCCGGCGCTGACCCGGCTGCCGCCCCTACTCACGATGGAGCGGATCCTGTTTCAGTTGATCGGCGCGGGCTTCGTGCTGCTCACGCTGAGTCTTGCCTCGGGTATCGTCTTCTCCGAGGAAGTGTTCGGTAAGCCATTGAGCCCTAACCATAAGACCGTCTTCGGCGTGCTCTCCTGGATGATCTTCGGCGCGCTTTTGTGGGGCCGGCGCCGATACGGTTGGCGCGGGCGGGTTGCCATGCGCTGGACGCTAACCGGCTTTCTCATGCTGGTGCTGGCGTATTTCGGCAGCCGCTTCGTCCTTGAAGTCGTGCTGCAGCGCACGGCTTGACGCTGAGCGGGACGGGACTCCATACTGCCTTCGGTCCCCGCTCTATCGCGCATCTACCCGCTTGGACCCCTTCCCCCTAGCCACGATCGTCATCGCGCTGGTCGTGCTGCTTATCGCTTCAGGCTTCTTCTCCATTGCCGAGACTAGCATGATGGCGCTCAACCGCTATCGGCTGAAGCACCTGGTGGAAACGGGCCACCGCGGCGCCAAGCTCACGCACGAACTGCTCGGGCGCACCGACCGGCTGCTGGGGGTGATCCTGCTCGGCAACAACCTCATCAATGCCGCCGCCGCCACACTCGCCACCATCATCACAGTGCACCTGTTCGGCGAGAACAGGCTTGCCCTCGCCTTCGGCACGGCGATCGTCACGTTTCTGATCCTGGTGTTCAGCGAGATCACACCGAAGGTGGTGGGCGCAACCTATCCCGAGCGGATTGCACTGCCGGCGGCTTTCGTCCTGGCGCCGCTACTCAAGGTGACTTACCCGTTGGTCGGTTTCACCAATTTCTTCGTTCGCGCGCTGCTGAAGCTCGGCGGCTTGCCGGAACGGCCGCCCGAAGCCGAGACCAAGTTGAGCCTGGAGGAGCTGCGCAGTCTGGTGCTGGAATCGAGTCGCTACATTCCAAACAAGCACAAGAGCATCCTGCTCAACCTGTTCGAGTTGGAGTCGATCTCGGTGGACGACGTCATGACCCCGCGCAGTCAGATCGAAGCGATCGATCTCTCCGACCCGATGGCGGATATCCAGCGCCAGATCGCGACCTGCTACAACACCCGACTGCCGGCCTATCGCGGCCAACTCGACGAGGTTGTCGGCATCTTGCATGTACGCTCGGTTGTGAACCTGAGCAAGCGTGTCGATCAACTCCAGGCAGCGGATCTCGAGGCGGTGCTGCGCGAACCCTACTTCATCCCAGCCGGCACGCCGTTATTGACGCAGTTGCAGCAATTCCAGGAAAACCACGATCGGTTGGGGTTGGTGGTGGACGAGTACGGTGAATTGATGGGGCTGGTGACCATCGACGATATCCTGGAAGAAATCATCGGCGAGTTCACCACGCATTCGCCGCTCGCAGGCGGAAACATCCACCGTCAACCCGACGGTAGCACGCTGGTCGAGGCACGCGTGCCATTACGCGAATTGAACCGCAAGCTGGGGCTCGCCCTGCCTCTGGATGGTCCGAAGACCTTGAACGGGCTCATTCTGGAGGTGCTGCAGGACATCCCCGAGCCGGGCACTACGATACTAATCGAAGGCTATCCGCTGGAAATCGTCCAAACCCAGGAAAAGGTCGTAAGAGCCGTCCGTATCTATCCGCGCCGCAAGGAAAATGAGTTCTTGAATAGCGAAGCTAAGGTCTGACATCTTCGCTTTACAAAGCGCCCGGGGCCAGGGCATCATTCGTCAGACAGAAGCACGGGAGCGTCTATGGCAACGGCAACGGCCGCGGCACCACGAAAGGAAGTGCGGGAAGCGACCTTCTCCTGGATCGGCCAGGACAAGGCCGGAAAAACCGTGCGCGGCGAAATGCGCGCCGGAGGCGAAGCCCAGGTCACCGCGACGTTGCGCCGCCAAGGCATCAAGGTGGTGCGCGTGCGCAAGCAGTCGATCCGGCGTGGCGGGTCGATCACCGACAAGGACATCACCTTCTTCACGCGCCAGCTCGCGACCATGATGAAGTCCGGTGTGCCGCTGCTGCAAGCGTTCGATATCGTCGCCAAAGGACACTCCAACCCGGCGGTGCAGCGCCTGCTGATCGACGTGAAAACCGAGGTCGAAACCGGCTCCAGCCTGAAGCAGGCATTCTCCAAGCACCCGCTGTACTTCGACGCCTTGTACGTAAACCTGGTGGGCGCGGGCGAGCAGGCGGGTATCCTCGACACCGTACTCGACCGGCTGGCGACCTACAAGGAGAAGATTCTCGCGATCAAGGGCAAGATCAAGTCGGCCCTGTTCTACCCGATAGCGGTCATCGTGGTGGCGATCATCATCACCACGGTGATCATGATCTTCGTCATCCCGGCATTCAAGAACGTGTTCGCGAGCTTCGGCGCCGATCTGCCGGCGCCGACCCTGATCGTGATCGCGATCTCGGATTTCTTCGTGCAGTACTGGTTCCTCATGGCCGCCGGTATCGGTGGCGCCGTCTGGGCCTTCTTCTGGACATGGAAACGATCGACCAAGATGCAGATCGTGATGGACCGGATGTTTCTGCGTATCCCGGTGTTCGGCGAACTGATTCGCAAGAGCGCGATCGCGCGCTGGACGCGCACGCTCGCCACCATGTTCGCAGCCGGCGTGCCGCTGGTGGAAGCGCTCGATTCGGTGGCCGGTGCGGCCGGCAATTACGAATACTTCGCCGCCACCAAGAAAATCCAGACCGAGATCTCGACCGGCACGAGCCTCACCGTTGCCATGCAGAACGCGGACGTGTTTCCCAATATGGTGGTGCAGATGGTGTCGATCGGCGAGGAAGCGGGCTCGCTCGACGCGATGCTGTCCAAGGTGGCTGACTTCTACGAGGCCGAGGTCGACGACGCGGTCGAGGCCCTGCAAAGCCTGATGGAGCCGATCATCATGGTGGTGCTCGGCACGCTGATCGGCGGCATGGTGGTCGCCATGTATCTGCCGATCTTCAAGCTGGGCCAGGTAGTCTGACGCACCTTTGCCGAGCACGAGGCCGCGGCCGTTCCGAAGGGCAACGCCTAAAACCGCAGCGTGCATTGCTGCGGTGGCAGGCTTCGCGTGCCTGCAGCCGGGCGGCCGAGCCAACCGCCGAGCACAGTGAATGGACGCCCTCGCCGAAGTGCTGACGCGACCGGCCCCGTTCGTTGCGCTGTGCGCTTTGCTCGGTCTCATCGTGGGCAGCTTCCTCAACGTGGTGATCCACCGCCTGCCCAAGATGCTCGAGCGCCAGTGGCAGGGAGAGTGCGCCGAACTCAGGGGCGATAAGCCCACTGCGGCGCCGCGCTACAACCTGATCGCACCCGCGTCGGCCTGCCCCGGTTGCAACCACCGTATTCGCGCCCTGGAGAATGTGCCGCTCGTGAGCTACATCGCCTTGCGCGGCAAGTGCTCGGCGTGCGGCATGCGTATCCCGCTGCGCTACCCCGCGGTGGAGTTGCTCAGTGGCATGCTGAGCGCTTATGTGGGCTGGCATTTCGGTCCCGGCTGGACCGCGGCTGCCGCCCTCGTGTTCGCCTGGTCGATGATCGTACTGGCATGCATCGATCTCGATACGTTCTTCCTGCCCGACAACATCACCTTGCCATTGGTTTGGGGCGGCCTATTGGCGCATTTGCTCAATTTGTTCCCCGAGACATCGCTCGCCGACGCCGTAATTGGCGCAATCGCAGGCTACTGCGCGCTGTGGTCGGTGTTCTGGCTTTTCAAGCTCGCCACCGGCAAGGAGGGAATGGGGTACGGGGATTTCAAGCTGCTGGCCGCGATCGGCGCCTGGCTCGGGTGGAAGGCGCTTCCGCTGGTGATCCTGCTATCATCCCTCGTCGGCGCGACGGTGGGAATCGCCCTCGTCGTTCTACGCCGACAAGGGCGCGACATGCCGATTCCGTTCGGACCGTATCTGGTCGTCGCCGGATTGATCGCGCTCTTTTGGGGTCGCGCGATTACCGCGCGTTATCTCGATCTGCTCTGATCACGGCGCCATGAGCTATGTCGTCATCATCACCGGTGGAATCGGCTCGGGAAAGACCGCGGTATCCGATTTGCTACAGGCACGCGGCGCAGCGGTGGTTGACACCGACGTGATCTCGCGCGGCCTCACTACTCCTGGCGGTGCGGCAATCCCCGCGCTGGTGGCGCGATTCGGCGCTGATGTCGCGGACGCGGACGGCGGCCTCAATCGCGATCGTATGCGCCGGCTCGTATTCGACGATCCCGAGGCGAAGGACGCGCTCGAGGCGATTCTGCATCCGATGATCCAGCTCGAAGCGTATCGTCAGGTCAGCGCTGCAGCCGCACCTTACGTGGTACTGGTGGTCCCGCTGCTGGTGGAATCGAACGCCTATCGCGACATCGCCGATCGCGTGCTCGTGGTCGATTGCCCGGAATCGGTCCAGATCGAGCGCACCATGCGGCGCAGCGGACTGACGCGCAGTCAGGTGGAGCGCATCGTGCAAGCGCAAGCGCCACGCTCGGCGCGCCTGTCGCTTGCGGACGACGTGATCGTGAACGATGCCGGCCTCGACGAACTCAGCGCAGCGGTGGAGCGCTTGCACGCACGCTACTTGGCCTGGGCCGTTGACAAGCGGCGCGGGGCCGCAAAGTCCTGAAGCTTTATTTTTTGCACACATTGAACCATACTTCGCCTGCCGCCCTGCGTTTGCAGTTGCGACGCGACCGAGCGGCGAAGACCGAGGCGACATCACGCGGGGCGGGAGTGTGCCGGCGCCAGTCAATCCCGATCTGATCAGTTACGAGTACCCTCTGAGTGAGCGCGTACGGACTCTGTTGCGCCTGGAAGATCTGTACCGCAAGGCTTGGTATTTCACGGCGAAGTCCGAGGCGGTCGAAAACCATGTCGCTCTGGTGCTGCTGTTCGACATCCTGGAGGTCGCGGGCAGGGCGGATCTGAAATCTGATCTCTTGCAAGAACTGGAGCGTCAGCGCCAGAGCCTGGAGAGCCTGCGTGACAATCCGGCGATTTCACTCGATGTTCTCGTGCGGGTGATCCGCGAGATCGACCAGACCTCGACGCGCCTATTCCAAATGTCGGGCAAGTTCGGCCAGGACCTGCGCGACAACGAGTGGCTCATGAGCATCAAGCAGCGCACCAGTATTCCCGGTGGGGTGTGCGAATTCGACCTACCCTCGTACCATTACTGGCTCAACCAGGAAGCTGCACAACGCCGCCACGACCTGGAAATGTGGCTCGCACCGTTTCGCCCCATCCACGACGCGATCACCATCGTCCTGCAGCTGCTGCGCGAAAGCGGCAAGTCGAGCGCACAGTCGGCCTCCCAGGGCATATACCAGCAGACGATGGCCGGCCGAATGGCGCAGATGCTGCGGGTTCGGCTCAAGCGCGAGTACGCTTGCGTGCCCGAAATCAGCGCCAACAAGTACGCGCTCAACATCCGTTTCATGACCCTGTCGGGTCCCGGCAGGGAACGACCGCGCACAGCCGACATCGACGTACCGTTCGAGTTGACGTTCTGTAACCTCTAGGCGGAAGTTCCTGCACGCGGAGAGCTCATTGCCCCCGAAGCCGAGCGGCATTCGCGAGGTTTGCGGCACCACCCACGATTTTTGCCCCGGCAACGCCAACTCCTCCGACGACCATCGCCATGTCGCCCAGAGCACCGGTGAGCCCGTAGTTGGCGATGTCTCTTGCAGTATCCGCCGCCATGACGCGATCCGCGAACGCGCTTGCTGTACCCACGACTACGCTGCCGAACTGGGCCACCGCGCTTGCGAAGCCGCCCCGTTCAGCCGCCAAGCCAAACGGGTCAGCCTAAGCCAGCACAGCCGGAACCAAACAGGTTAGAGTAGTTGGACACCTCGACCAGTGGAGGCGGTACTGTCGCAGATTCTGCCCGAACGCTACCGGGACCGTATGGTTGGGGTGCTGTCGTGCTACGACCGAATCGTTATCACGGGAACGTTGCCGGGGGCGTGCTACGCGGGTGGAATGACGAGCTTGCTTACGTCAACTTCGGAATCTAGGAACCCCCTTATGCTCTGCACACCCGCATTCGCATGGGCACCGACGATGCCCGCCAACGACGAATCATTTTTCAAGGCGCTCGGCGCCCG
Organism: Burkholderiaceae bacterium; assembly: GCA_011525945.1. Taxonomy (GTDB): domain Bacteria; phylum Pseudomonadota; class Gammaproteobacteria; order Burkholderiales; family WYBJ01; genus WYBJ01. Next base: position 41,440 of record WYBJ01000072.1, read on the forward strand.
CATCGCCGAGCTGAGGAAGGAACAGGGTCTCTCGCAGCAGGGGCTCGCCGATCAGCTCGGCATCGCGCGGCAAACGCTTGCCCACTACGAGGGCGCACGGCTGCGCGTGCCGGCTTCGATGTTGCCGGCGCTCGCCAACATCCTCCTGGTCTCGGTCGAGGAGTTGATCGGCCAGCCAGCGAAGGCTGCGCGGGGCAAGCGCGGTCCAACGCCCAAGCTCGCCCAGCACATGGAGCGCATCAGCCAGCTGCCGAAGCCCAAGCAGCGCTTCGTGATGGAGATGTTCGATACCGTGCTCGCCCAGGCGAGCCGCTAACAGGAGAACCGTGATGAACACCCCGATTTCTGCTGAAGCGTTGCTCGCCAAGATCAAGGCGCTTCCTTCCGAGAGGCTTGGACAGGTCGCCGACTTTATCGACTTCCTCGCCGCGCAAGAGCGCCGCCGTCAGGCCGGGCAGGAGCTGCGCGAGATGTGGGCGCGCATGCCCCAGGAAGAGCTCACCCCGCAGATCGAGCAGGAGATCGACGAAGCGGTGCGCGCCGTGCGCCGCAGCCGCAGCGCTCCTTGATGCGCGTTGTCCTCGACACGAACGTCGCCATTTCCGGGCTTCTCTGGGGCGGGCCACCGCACCGGCTCATCGATGCGGCGATCGAAGGAACCATCGAGATTTTCACCAGCTCGGTGCTACTGACCGAGCTGCGCGAAGCGCTCGCCTATCCGAAGCTCGCCAAGCGCCTCACCGAAACCGGCTCCAGCATCGATCGCCTCGTCGATAGCTATGTCGCGATCGCCCAGCTCATCGCACCGGCCACCATCGCCCCGACCGTAATCGGCGATCCCGACGACGATCACGTGCTTGCCTGCGCGCTCGCCGCACAGGCCGATCTCGTCGTCTCCGGCAATGCGCACCTGCTCAACCTCAAACACTATCACCACATCCTCATCAGCACGCCCGCAGAAACCCTCAAGCGCATTCCAACACCCTGACACAACAACGCCCGCGCAAAGCGGGTGTCTCATAGTCCAGGCAAACCCGATACACCGCTGCAACTCCTACGTCATCGTTGCGCCTGAGAAAACATTCTGATGTCGTCCAAGGCGTCTTGCGCCTTGCCGTGAGTTCGTTTGTCTTCGAGCAGGTTCTCGACCAGTGAAACGATCTCGGTGGAGAGCCGCCCATGGATCCGGGCGACGTGACCTGCAGCGGTGGCCGATACACCGCGAACCCATGGATCAGTGTGCCGAATGAACTTGATGATCAGTGATTCTACGTACTCCCGATCGGGCTGGTGCAAAGCTGCGCTCACGAGCGCAGCCGCGATCACCTCCGAATTGCCGCTACTCAAATCAGCGTCGAGTTCTGCTTTGGTGCGCGGACGCGGTTCGTCGTATTTCATATCAGTTACCGCCGATGATGTTTCCGCGTCGGTCTACCATACCAGCACGTCGCAATGTTGCCTGCATCGGCTGCGTCAACTGGCCCCAATTTCGGACGTGGCCATGAAACATTCCAGCCGCGTGTTCGTCGAGGACTACAAATTGGCGTCGAGAATAGTCGATACCAATACGGCGCGTCGAGCCGACGCTGACTTGAACAGACACGTCGAGCGCTGCTTGGCCATTTACAGGGCCAGCGGAAACTCCAGCGCGTGCAACGCCGGGTGGATGACGAAGAGCCGATACTGCCTCGTCAAACGTTGCGCGCCGCATCGCACCGACGCTTTGACCGACACCCCTTGCGACACCGCCGACGACCTTAGCTCCGGCAACGCCAACTCCTCCGATAACCACCGCCATGTCGGACAAAGCACTCGTGAGGCCGTAGTTCGCGATATCTCTTGCAGTCTCACCCGCCATCACCCGATCGGCAAACGCGCTTGCCGTGCCGACGACTGCACTACCGAAGCCACCGCGTTCAGCGGCCAAGCCGAATGGATCGATGAGGTTCAGCGGATCATTGTCGACCTACGAGTAGCTCGTCGTGTTGGCGTTCGCGTCGGTCACGCTCGCCAGCTGCCCATCCGGGGTGTAGCTCTGCGCGAGCAGCGCATTGGCCTGGATCGCCGTGTTGTACACCCCGGTGCGCCGGCTCAGCGCG
>WYBJ01000073.1 GCA_011525945.1 Burkholderiaceae bacterium
CGCAGCACATCTTCTTCGTGCGCCGCTCGTGCTGATAGCGCCACAGCAGCCTGCCGTCGCGCGCATCCAGCGCCACGACGTGATTGAACGGCAGCGAGACGTACATCACGCCGTCGACCACGATCGGGGTGGCCTGGAAGGTGGACTCGATGCCGCTGCGGTAGGACCAGACCGGCACCAGGTCGGCGACGTTCTTCGCGTCGATGCGTGCCAGAGGCGAGAAGCGCCGGTTCCCGTAGTCGCGCCCGTAGCTCACCCAGTTGGAGGGATCGGACTGAGCGTTCAGCAGACGCTCGTCGTCGACGTTCCCAGGTTGTGCGCTCGCCCCGGTTGCGCACACGACGACCATCGCGGCCATCCACAATCGTTGCATGGTGCCTCCTTCAGCCGCGCATGGCAGCGAACGCCGCCGCCATGGCGTCGGTGATTGCCTGGTCCTCGGCGGCCGCCAGGCCGCTGATGCCGATCGCGCCGGCCAGATTGCCCTCCGCATCCTTCAGAGGGGACCCGCCGGGCAGGGCCGTGATGAGCGGATCGCAGAAATAGCTCGCCTGGATCTGTTCGCGATGCAGGCGCGCGAGAAAGGCTTCCGTGGTGACCCCCATGCGAGCCGCGGAGTACGCCTTGCCCTGCGAAATCTGCACGCTGCGCACCGGCGCCCCAGGCATGCGCGCGAACGCCATCAGAAAACCCTTGTCGTCGCACACCGCCACGCAGATCGGCCGCTTGTAGTCCTGTGTCGCCTTCGCCATCGCCTGCGCGGCCAGCGTCTGCGCGATGTCGAGTGTCAGTTGGGGCATGGAAGGGATCGCCTCTTCGCGTGATGGGATACGCGGCAAGAATGACATAATCGCCTGGACCCCGCAGATGCCGGTGCACGAACAGCGCTCATTCGCAATGCAACAAACGGATCGTCCCCACACTCTCACGCAGCCCGGTCCATTGGATGGCATCCGCGTGCTCGACCTGTCGCGCTTCATCGCCGGCCCCTACTGCGCGATGCTGCTCGGCGATATGGGCGCCGACGTGGTGAAGGTGGAACCGCCGGGTCGCGGCGAGAACAGTCGCGCATTCGCCCCCTTCGTCCAGGGCGAGAGCCTCTACACCATGGTGTTCAACCGCAACAAGCGCAGCGTCGCGCTCGACCTGCGCGGCGACCCCGGGAAGAACCAGCTGCGCGACCTGATCGCCCATGCCGACGTGCTGGTGGAGAACTACGTTCCGGGCACGGTCGAGAAGATGGGCTTCGGATGGGACGTGCTGCAGGCGATCAACCCGCGCTTGATCCTCACGCGCATCTCGGGCTTCGGCCAGTCTGGTGCCCGCGCGACCAAACCGTGCTTCGATGTCATCGCGCAGAGCATGAGCGGCCTGATGGACATCACCGGCGATCCGGACGGCAAGCCGACGATGGCCGGCACCTACGTGGTGGACTACTCCACCGGTCTCTATGCCGTCATCGGCACCCTCGGCGCTCTGCAGGCGCGCGCGCGCACCGGCAGGGGACAGACGGTCGATGTGGCGCTGCTCGACTCGGCCATGTCGATGCTCATGACCGCGATTCCCGAGCAGTTGCTGCTTGGCCGCACCATGACCCGCCGTGGCAACCGCGACCGCTACACCGCGCCGGCCAACACCTTTCCGACGCGGGATGGCGCCTGGGTCCATTTTGCGGCGGTCGGCGAGCCGATGTTCCATGCGCTGGCCGAGGCGATGGATGCACCGCAACTCGCTCAGGATCCGCGTTTCCAAGACAACGGCACACGTCTCGAACATGCCGACGCACTGGAGGCGCTCGTCACGGCGTGGACGTGTACGCTCGATGCGGACGACCTGATCGGCATCCTCCAGCAGATCGGCCTGCCCTGCGCACGCGTGGCGCGCATCAGCGATCTCGTCGCGGACGAGCAGATCGCCGCACGCGGCAGCATCGTGCAGATGCAGCACCCCAAAGCGGGCAGCGTGCCCATGCAGGGTTTCGCGGTGCACTTCGCCGAGTCGCCGATGCGGCTGCGCCATCCTCCGCCGCTGCTCGGCCAGCATACCGAGGAGGTGCTGGCCGAATGGCTGGGCAACGAGGATCACGACCGGAACCCATCATGACCATCCGCACGTTGCTCGTAGCCAACCGTGGCGAGATCGCCATCCGCATCGCGCGCGCGGCGGCCGAGATGGGTATTCGCTCGCACACCGTGTACTCGACGGACGACGCGGATGCGGATCACGTGCGCAAGGCCGACGCCGCGCACGCGCTGTCGGGGCAGGGACCGGCGGCCTATCTGGACATCGCTCAGATCGTGCGCATCGCGCAGGCGGCCGACTGCGATGCGATTCACCCCGGTTACGGCTTTCTCAGCGAGAATGCCGCCTTCGCGCGTGCGTGCGCCGAAGCCGGTATCCGCTTCGTCGGCCCCTCTCCCGACGTACTGGACGTGTTCGGCGACAAAGGCAAGGCCCGCACGCTTGCCGTGGAGTGCGAGGTGCCGGTGTCGCCCGGCACCTATCACCCCACCACGCTCGACGAGGCACGCGAGTTCCTGCGTTCCCTCGGACCGCACGGCGCACTGATGGTGAAGGCCATCGCCGGCGGCGGCGGGCGCGGGATGCGGCCGGTGCGCAGCGAGGCGGAACTGGAAGCCGCCTACGATCGTTGCCGCTCGGAAGCGCTGCACGCCTTCGGCAACGCCGAGGTGTACGTCGAGCGCATGTTCCCGTTGGCGCGCCACATCGAGGTGCAGGTGATCGGCGACGGCAGCGGCGAAGCCACGCACCTGTGGGAGCGCGAGTGCAGCCTGCAGCGCAACCGCCAGAAGCTGGTCGAAGTGGCGCCCGCGCCGCACCTGCACCCCGCTCTGCGCGACCGGCTCCTCGACGCATCGCTGCGCATGGCGCGACAGGTCGAGCTGGACGGGCTGGCGACGTTCGAGTTCCTGGTAGAGCAATCGGGCGCCGGGAACGCACAGTTCGTCTTCATCGAGGCGAATCCACGGCTCCAGGTGGAGCACACGGTGACCGAGTCCGTCACGGGTGTCGACCTCGTGCGCACCCAGCTCGAACTGGCCGGCGGGCGCTCGCTCGAGGATCTGCAACTCGTCCCCTGGAGCATTCCCGCCCCGCGCGGCATGGCCATGCAATTGCGCGTGAACGCGGAGTCCATGGCGGCAGATGGCTCGCTGCGTCCTGCCGGCGGCGTGCTGCAGGCCTTCGACCCCCCTGCGGGATTCGGAGTGCGCGTGGATACCTGCGGCCACACCGGCTTTCGCAGCAACCCGCGCTTCGATTCGCTCCTGGCAAAGGTGGTCGTGCACACGGCCG
>WYBJ01000006.1 GCA_011525945.1 Burkholderiaceae bacterium
ACGCTGCACCTGTGGTGGGCGCGGCGACCGCTGGCGTCGAGCCGCGCGGTGCTGCTGGCGCTCTTGTGGCCCGACCCCTGCGATCCGCTCTGCCCGGCGGGGTTCAAGGCCGAGGCGCGGGAGCGCTTGCGCGAAGTCCCGGCCTGCAATCCGGGTAAGACGGACGCGGATCTGCGCCGGGCGCTGCTGCGCTTCATCGCCGACTTCGCCAACTGGGACAACGTCGCGCAGCGCACCTATCTGGAGGTGAGCCGGGCGCTGGTGAAGGCGGCGCACGCGCCCGACGTTGGCAGCCGCTACGAGCCGCCGCTCGTCGTCGACCCGTTCGCAGGCGGCGGTTCGATCCCGCTCGAGGCGCTGCGCGTGGGCTGCGAGGCGTTCGCGAGCGACCTCAACCCGGTGGCCTGCCTGATCCTCAAGGTGATGCTGGAAGATATTCCGCGCCACGGGCCGGCGCTCGCCGAGGGACTGCGGCGCGCCGGCGCCGAGATCAAGCGCGAGGCGGAGAAGGAACTCGCCGACCTCTACCCGAGGGACCCTGAAGGTGCTGTGCCGATCGCCTACCTCTGGGCGCGCACGGTGCGCTGCGAATCCCCGAACTGCGGCGCGGAGATCCCGCTCGTGCGCTCGTTCTGGCTCTGCAAGAAGGCGAGCCGCAGGCGTGCGCTCAGGCACCGCGTCGAGCGGCCGATGCGTGAAACGCCGCGCGTTGAGTTCGAGGTCTTCGAGCCGAAGGCGGAGAGGGACGTGCCCGGCGGCACGGTGACGCGCGCCAAGGCGACCTGCGTCTGCTGCGGCGTCGTGCTGCCACCCGAGCGCGTGCGTGCGCAGCTTAGCCAGCAGCGCGGCGGCGCGGACGTAACCTTCGACGCGAAGGGCCACCGCATCGGCGGCGCACGGCTGCTCGCGGTGGTGACGCTGCGGCCCGGCGAGACGGGCCGGCACTACCGCTTGCCGGCAGATCGCGACTACGAGGCGGTGCGCAAAGCGCAGGCGCGCGTGGCGAAGCTGCTCGCGGACTGGGAGCGCGGCGGGAAACAGGGGCTCTGCCCGGTGCCGGATGAGCCGCTGCCGCCGATCGGGACGCTGGGCTTCCGCGTTCAGCGCTACGGCATGCTGCAGTGGGGGGATCTGTTCACGGCGAGACAGAAGGTGGCGTTGGTGACCACGCTTGATCTCGCATCATCACGCGGCGACCGGGAGACTAGCGAGACCTTGGCGATAAGCGTGAGTCGGTTCGCAGACATCTTCAACGCTCTGTGTCGGTGGGAAAACACGAAGACTCAGGTCAGAAACCTCTTCGGTCGCCAAGCCCTTCCGATGATCTGGGACTTTGCCGAGGGAAGCCCATTGGGTGAGCAGGCCGGTGATCATTCGACGACGCTGGCAACGATGGTACGCGTCGTTGACGTGCTTGGCGCGGCGAGCATTTCTCCTGGCCAAGTACAACTTGTCGACGCTGGCGAACACGCCCTTCCGGATGAGACCGCGCGGGGCTGGTTCACTGACCCGCCCTACTATGACGCAGTTCCCTACGCGGACCTCTCGGACTTCTTCCTGGTGTGGCTGAAACGCGCGCTGCCGGGTCATCCGCTACTGCGCGATCCGTACGACACGTCGAATCTCCTGACACCGAAGACGCGCGAAGCGGTGCAGGACGAGACCAAGCGAGACAACGGCCGCGCAAAGGATCGCGTGTGGTTCGAGGAAGCGATGGCGAATGCGTTCGCCGAGGGCCGACGCGTCTTGCACGTGGAAGGAGTCGGTTCGGTCGTCTTCGCGCACAAGACCACCGAGGGTTGGGAAACGCTGCTGTCAGGCATGATCCGCGGCGGCTGGACCATCACCGGTTCCTGGCCGATCGCCACCGAAATGGGTTCGCGGTTGCGCGCCCGCGAATCCGCCGCCCTCGCCACCAGCGTCCACCTCATTTGCCGCCCGCGCTCCGATGACGCCGGCGTCGGCGACTGGGCTGACGTGCTGCGCGAGCTACCGACCCGAGTCGCTGATTGGATGGAGCGCCTGCAGCACGAAGGCGTGCGCGGCGCGGACCTCGTCTTCGCCTGCATCGGCCCGGCGCTCGAGATCTTCAGCCGCTACACCAAGGTCGAGACCGCCGAAGGGCGTGAGGTCAAGCTCGACGAGTACCTCGCCAAGGTCTGGGAGGTAGTCGGCCGGGCCGCGCTCGCCCAGGTGCTCGGCACCGCCGAGGCGAAGGCGCGCAGCGGTGCGGCGGGCGCGGTGGAGGAGGACGCGCGGCTCACGGCGCTCTTTCTCTGGACGCTGCAGGCGACCGACGGCGAGGGTACTGACGGCGCGGGCGGCGAGGAAGAAGAGGACGCCGCGGACGATGACGAGGACGAAGGCGGCTCCAGCGGCAAAGCCAAGGGCTTCACACTCGTATTCGACGTGGTGCGCCGCTTCGCGCAGCCACTCGGCATCGAGCTGCCGAAGTGGGAAGGCCGCGTGATCGAGACCAAGAAGGGGGTCGTGCGCCTGCTGCCTCTGCCTGAGCGGGCGAAGCAGCTCTTCGGCGAGGACGGCGCCTCCACTGTGGCCGCGCGACTCGAGCAAACCGTCGCGCCCGGCACGAACCCGCTGCAGGGCCTGCTCTTCCCCGAGATGGAAGCCGCGCCCAGGGTCCGCGGCGCGCGGGGTCGCGGCCGGCGCGCCGCGGTGGACGTGTCCGACGAGAGCCTTGCCGCCGCTCGCGAGGCCACGACGCTCGACCGCGTGCACGCCGCCATGCTGCTGCAGGCGGGTGGGCGCACCAACGCGCTGCGCGCGCTCATCAAGGCCGAGCAGGAGCGCGGCCCCGATTTCCTGCGCCTCGCCAACGCGCTTTCGGCGCTCTACCCGAAGGGCAGCGAAGAGAAGCGGCTGCTCGACGCGATGCTGCTGGTGGTGCCGAGATGAGCAGTGCCCGAAGACCGCAGGTCGTAGTGATCGCGGGACCCAACGGTGCGGGCAAGACGTCCGCAGCTCCCGATCTGCTGCGCGACACGGTGGGCATCGATGCCTTCGTCAACGCGGATACCATCGCCCAGGGCCTTGCCGGATTCAGTCCGCAGTCGGTTGCCATCGCCGCCGGGCGGGTGATGCTCACCCGCCTTGCGGAGCTTGCGCGCGAGCGCACGGACTTCGCCTTCGAGAGTACGCTTGCCGGCCGGTCCGCTCTACCGCTGCTGACCAAGCTTGGCCGCATCGACTACGATGTTCGTATCTTCTATCTTTGGCTGCCTTCACCGAACTTGGCCGTGGCGAGGGTGCGCCGCCGCGTCGAGGCCGGCGGGCATGATGTGCCGGAGCCGATCATCCGGCGGCGGTTCTCGAGGAGTTTGCTGAACTTCGACCGCCTGTATCGGGCGGTCGCGTCGACGTGGCGCTTGTACGATGGGAGCGGGCTTGGGGATCGGCCGCTCATCGCTCACGGCACAGGGTTGGAGGCACCGGCGATTGCCGATCACGAGAGATGGACCATGGTACGAAAGCAGATCGAGGAGACGAGATGAACAGGCGAGCACGGGACGTCGAGGCCATTCTTCGCGACGGGCATGCACTGGACCTGGCGATCGTCGCGGCGCACCGCCGCGTGATCCTGCGCCACCGCCAACTGGGTGTGCCGCTGGTGATCTGGCGGGATGGACAGGTCGCTGAGTTGCCGCCCGAGAGCGTCGCACTCCCGTCGAATGGCGAACCCATCGACACCCAGGCGGACGGGGTCTGATGGACCCCTGGTACAAGGTCGCGACGCCGCGCAAGGAAGTCCGCGAGGGCCGTTCCTTCAACCCCGACGAGTTCGCCATCGCGTTGGAGCAGGTGGTGGCCGGCACGGCGCCCGAGGACTACCGCAAGCCCGACCAGTTCTTCGCGCGCACCTGCTTCACGCGCGCGCTGCGCGAACACGCCGGCATGGTGCTGCGGCGGCTCTCGGGACGCACCGACAACACCGCGCCGGTGCTGACGCTCATCACCCAGTTCGGTGGCGGCAAGACGCACACGCTGACGACGCTCTACCACCTGGCGAAGAACGGCGACGCCGCGGCCGGGATGAGCGGCGTGGCGGACCTGGTGCGCGAGGCCGGCATTCCATCCGTGCCGAAGGCCAAAGTCGCCGTGTTCGTCGGCAACGCGTGGGACCCGCAGGACGGGCGCGAGACGCCGTGGATCGACGTGGCGCGGCAGCTCGCGGGCGACAAGGGCGTCGCGGCGCTCGGCGCCGCAGCCAGGACCACGCCGCCGGGGACGGAGTCGATCGCGCGCGTCTTCCAGGCCGCGGGTGCTCCGGTGCTGCTGCTCTTCGACGAGGTGCTGAACTATCTCAACCGCCACCGCGCGGGCGCGGCGCCGTTCCACGCCTTCATCCAGAACCTCACGGTGGCGACCACCGGCACCACGCACGGTGCGTGCGTCATTTCGCTGCCGCGCAGCCAGGTCGAGATGACCGAGTGGGACCAGGAATGGCAGGACAAGATCGCGAAGGTCGTGCGGCGCGTCGCCAAGGACCTGATCGCGAACGACGAGACGGAGATCAGCGAGGTCGTGCGCCGGCGCCTCTTCCAGGACCTCGGCAGCGAGAAGATCCGGAAGAACGTCGCGAAAGCCTTCGGTGACTGGTGCTTCGAACGCCGTGCGCAGCTTCCGCCGGAGTGGACCGCGGTGGATTCGGCAGCGACCGAAGCCAAGGCGCGCGAATTCCTGCAGCGGCGCTTCGAGGCGTGCTACCCGTTTCATCCCGCGACGCTGTCCGTCTTTCAGCGCAAGTGGCAGTCGCTGCCGCAGTACCAGCAGACGCGCGGCACGCTCGCGATGCTGGCGCAGTGGATTTCGCTCGCCGCGCAGGATGCCTTTCGCAAGGCGCGCACCGAGCCGCTGATCACGCTCGGCTCCGCGCCGCTCGGCGAGCCGGGCTTTCGCAGCGTGGTGCTCGGACAGCTCGGCGAGTCGCGGCTGGTGGCCGCGATCGACACCGACATCGCGGGTGAGCAGGCACACAGCCGGGCGCTCGACGCCGACACCAAGGGGCCGCTGCGCGACATCCACCGGCGCGTCGGCACGGCGATCCTGTTCGAGTCCTCCGGCGGGCAGACGGACAAGATGGCGCACCTGCCCGAGCTGCGCTTCGCGCTGGGCGAGACGGAGCTCGACACGACCTCGATCGACAACGCGGCGTTCGCAATCGAGGACCGCGCCTACTTCGTGCGCAAAGCGGGCTCGGACGGCTTCCGCATCGGCTACCAGCCGACGATGAAAAAGGTGGTGAGCGACCGCCGCGCCTCTCTCGACGACGAGACCGAGGTGAAGCCGGCGATCCGCAAGTTGGTCGAGGACGAGTTCCGCCGCGGCGCGAGCGTCCCGGTGGTCGCATTCCCGCAGGACGGCGCCGAGATCCCCGATACGCCGCGGCTCACGCTCGTGGTCGCCGATCCCGAATCGGAGTGGTCGGGCGCCGGGCCGTTGCGCGCGCAGATCGCCGAGTGGACGAAGAACCGCGGCAAGTCGCCGCGCCTCTATCCGGGCGCGCTCGTCTGGTGCCTGAAGAAGCCCGGGCGCGACCTGCGCGAGAAGGTCGAGATGTCGCTCGCCTGGCGGCGCGTCGCGCGCGAAGTGGCCGACGGCACGCTCGGCGGGGAGTTCGACCGCAGCGAACGCGCAGACCTTCAAGCGAAGGTGCGCGACGCCGAGGAAGCCGCAAAGGACACTGTGTGGGGCGACTTCCGCTTCGCGGTGGTCGCGGATGGCCAGGAGACGGATGGCCTCAAGGTCATCGATCTCGGCGCGGGTCACTCGTCGAGCGGCGAGACGCTGTGCGGGCGCGTACTCGCTGCGCTCAAGTCCGAGGCGCTGCTCAACGAGTCCGTCGGCGCGGGCTATATCGAGCGCAACTGGCCGCCTGCTCTCAAGACAGAAGGGGCATGGCCGCTGGCCAGCCTGCGGCAGAGTTTTCTGAATGGCTCCCTCACACGGCTCGTGGACCCCGATGTAGTTCTAAAAGGCAAGGTGGCCGAGTTCGTGAGCCGCGGCGACTTCGGGCTGGCATCCGGGCGAAAGAGTGACGGGACCTACGAGCGGGTATGGTTCGAGGAACAGGCCGGGACTGACGAGGTCGCGTTCGAGGCAGATGTGTTCCTGCTTAGAAAAGCTACTGCGGCAGCACTCAAAGCAGGACAGCCAGTGCCTCCAGGCCCCGGTCCCGCGCCCGGGCCGGAGCCGACGCCTGCCCCGTCGCCAGAGCCCATGCCTGGCGGCCCAACGCCGGAGCCTACGGCATCGACGCGAACGTTGCGACTCACGGGCACCGTGCCACCCGAGGTCTGGAATCGCCTCGGCACCAAGATCCTGCCCAAGCTGCGCTCCGGTTCGGATCTCAAGATCGGGGTGGAGTTTTCGGTCACAGTGCCGAGCGATTCGGCGAACGGCCTTGTCACCGAGTTGCGACAGATCCTGCAGGAGCTTGGGCTTGGTGACACGGTGAAGGTTGAGTAGAAGCGTTCCCACGGAGACCTTTCCATGCGCGACGATGCACTCTTCTGCTCGCTCACCTCTCAGCGCATAGCCGAACTGATTCGGTCCGCCCAGTGTGCCGTTTGCTATGCCGGACCCGGCGTGCAGGTCGAGGTCGCGCAGGCAATGGTGGAGACGGCCCGCCGGTTGGGAACGGAAATGCTGACCGTTTGCCTGGATTTCGACGAGCGCGTGATGCGCATGGGCTACGGCGAAATTGGCGCCGTGAAGCTGTTGCGTGATACCGGCATAAGCCTGCGCAGTGCCCCTGGCCTGCGCACTGCCTTGGTGATTGCCGACAATGCTGGTTTCAGCTTTACCCCCACAGCCCTCTACCTTGAAGCTGAGCCGACCGGCAGCGCCGCGCCCAACGCCATGCGCATGTCCGCCGAACAAATGGAGGAAGCCCTGGCTCGGCTGTCACCGGCTGCCAAGGCGATTGCGATAGCGCAGGCCAAAACTCCGGAGGAGAAACAGCGAATCGAAGCATTGCCGCTGGATGTCGGATCGGATCAGATCACCACCGCTCGATTCTCTGAGGTGCGGAGCAGTCTGGATGAAGCCCCGCCGGTGCGTTTCGATCTAGCGCGGCAGGTTCGGGTTTTTGAGCCGTATCTGCAATATGTGGAATTGAGCCTTACCGGCGCAGCCATTCAGAGGCATCGGCTGGCGATTCCGCCGAACGTCCAGAAGCTCGGGGGCAGCAAAGATCTGGAAAACCGGTTGCATACCACCTTCGAATTGATCGAGAAAGGCAGCAAGCTTTCATCCAAACCTCTCGAAGATGCTCTTAACGAAATTCGCAAGAACTTCACGCCCTCGTTGGGCAAGGACCATGGTCGCGTGGTGCTGAAATCGGCAAAGCCGCATTTCGTCGCGCGACTGACATCGTTCCGCGCGAAGCTCGCCAACCACCAGAAGGCCGTTGCGGCAGGACTCCAGCAACACCTCGATGAATCGCGCAAGCAGATCGTCGATTACTACTTGCCTCGCGTCGTCGAAACGCCACCTGATGCGCTGCTTGGACGATCGCTCAAAGGCAAACCGTCAGAGAACGATGCGCGAGAGTGGCTCAACGATGAACTGGACCGGGTTTTTCCGAGCGCCGAATCACTTATTCAGGAAATGAGGCTGGAGGACCGCTTCAAGGAAGTGACCTTTGAGACCTTGAATCGAGCAGATTTTCTGGAATCGGTTAAAGCCGCGTTTCCGAAAGTCGATTGGGATAAGGCATACGCCGAATTCAGGGCAGCGGGCGAGACTGACGGGAAGGAAGGCGTCGGATGAGCCCCCGGCATTGACGGATGCGCACCTGCCCCAGACTCCCTAGCGCCCGCCGCGGCTACGCGCGACGCGGCTCGCGATCCAGCGCTCTATCCCTGCTTCGAGCCAGCCCACTGCGCGTGGTCCGAGCGAGACCTGGGCCGGAAATTCGCCCGTCTTGACCTTGAGGTAGATCGTGCTGCGCGAGAGCCCGGTGCGCGCTTGTACCTGCCGCAGGCGCAGGAGCGTTGCCGCACTCGGCTGGACGGTATCTTTCATGGTGATTCCTCCGTAGTCGTGGTTGGACACGGGGAAATCTTTTCATGCGACGACGCGAAGAATTCATGCAATTGGTGCCCCGATGAGGCACCAATTAGCCCTTGCATTCCTGCCGCGACCGCCCATGGCGCTGCTGGTTTCCCTCTGGGAAGCGGCTTGCCTGGATGAATTTCCGCGCGCGTCAAGGCCGAATCAGTGCATCGTCGAGGTCCTGATTCGGCGCAGAAAGGCTCAACAGTGCGCTAGAGTACCGAAGAAGACGAAGGACATCTGGCCGTGCCGGATGCCGGCAACGTCCGTTCTGGGGATCTGAACACGAGGCTTCCGCGTACGGAACCCGGCCGCGGTGCGAAGGTCCGAGCTACATTGCCGTCCTGTATTTCTCTGGCTGTGTCAGCCCGGTTGATGCCCGTAACCGCATCGCCCATGCTCGCAGAAGCGAGCGCCCCGAAGCCGGCCTGATCTCCTGAGAGCCGGCGGCCCGCAAGGCCGGAGGTAATCGTCAGTCGCACTGCGCCGCCCGGAACGATTTCTGCCGGGCACTGCGCCAACGTCTCATCCGATCGCGCGATGCTCCAGCCGTCAAGGACTTACCGGTGGCTGGCGCAAGTGATACCCCTCAGTGACGGGCGCCCTGACCCGTCGTCATCGTGGACTGTGCAACGCAGTCCGTCTTCGCGCCTGCTCGCCGCAGGCTTCGTGCAACGCCGCGCCCCGAAACGACAACAGCGGGCGCCCCTCCGAGCCCTGGGTCAACGGCTCGACTCGATGAGCCGGCTTCCAACAGGAACGCGCCATCGACGCCAAGAACGGGTGCAGCCGTGGCATGCATTAGAGAAAGCTCTGCACAAATCGGGAGTGGTGTCCCGAGTGCCTCGTAGATCCCGACACGCTCAGCGTTCGGGACGCACAGAAACACTGACCGGACAGGCAGCACACACCAGCAGTGATGGAAGGAAATGAAACGAACGCGGAGGAGCAGAAGGACTCGAACGAGCTGAAGAAGATCGATTCGGAAACAAGACCGAACTCGTTACGCACGCGGGTAAATGCAGCGCGTGTTTTCGGTGCTAACAGGTAGCGCGCGCTGTAAACGAACTTGCGTCGCTGGCGCAGCTGACTATCAGTCGGCGACTTTGCGGAAGCGTCCGTGCACGACCTGGGCGCCGAGCGCGAGCTTTTCCAGATAATCCACCCATGCCTGCATCATCTTGCAGCGCTCGCGCAGGTGCTCGGCGTAGTTGTACGCGGCACGCACGTTGTTGCGCTCGGCGTGCGCAAGCTGGCGTTCGATCGCGTCGCGGTGCCAGCCCTGGTCGTTCAGCAGCGTCGAGGCCAGGCTGCGAAAGCCGTGGCCGGTCATTTCGTCCTTCGCGTACCCTATGGCAAGCAGACAGGCCGCCCGATTAACCATGAACTCCCAAACCCCGCCGGCGGTGCAGAAGCTGGATGGCGTGGCCTGGAGTACGGCTGAACTCCAGTCTGCGCGCTGGAGAAGCTGTGGCCCACCGGAAGCGCTTTATCGGTCTGCCTTGCCAGACGCCGCCCGGTCGATTGCCAAGGCCCTGAATCTCGAATTGACGCAGACCAGTATGACGGTCCGTAGCAACACCCGCTGGGTGGAGCTTGCCGATGATGGCTGGGTCGTGCGCAACCGGTCTGGCGTGCCAATCACGAAGCCGTTTCGCCACCGGGCTCAAGCGGAGTTTTTTGCCGATCTGACTGGAACGTTCGTGAAGGTGAAGGTGCCCGTACTGTGGTTGGCCGATTTGCCAACGATCGAGGCTATTCTGCTGTACGGCGTGGCCACGGAGGATTTCTGGCTTCAGCCTGATTCTCGGCCTGCAAATATGGAGGGGAAACGTGAATCGCGAAGCTGAGCGCCAGTCCATGGTGCGTTACACGATCATGCCGGATTACGGTGGCGCCTACGGTTGGATCAACCGGGAGGGCACGGACGCGCTTGGCCCCAATCATGCCGACACCTCCGGCTGGGGTGGCGATCACCCGATCTCTGAGGAACTGCAGGAAGCCTTTGCCGCTTGGCAGACGGAATTCGAACGAGCAACGAACGAATGGGGAGCCGGGATCGCACTGCTGGACTGGCCACGTTTTCACGAGCAAGGCATAGCCTTGGCTCACCGGCTCAAAGCGGAGCTGGGCGACGAGGTGCGGATCTATTACGAGAAGCCGGTTGAGGATCCAAACCAGCGCATCAATGAGCGTGTAGAGATTCTTGCCGGTGGCGCGGTTGTCGAAACGGTCCTTCCTCGACGCCTGAGGACGTCATCCCCCGACTGGTTGCCGAACATGGCTATTTCCGGTGGGCAGCCAGGAGTGGATCGCGCGGCGCTGGACTGGGCATGCAACCATCGCATCCCGCATGACGGCTGGTGTCCCCAGGGGCGTCGCGCCTCGGATGGCCCTCTGTCGCTGAAATACCAGCTACGCGAAACTGAGTCGGCCGGTTACCGCCAGCGCACGAAGCTCAATGTGCAGGACAGCGACGCAACACTGATTCTCAATGTAGGGGAATTGGACGGGGGCACGCTGCAGACGCTGCAGTTTGCCGAACGCATGGGCAAGCCGCATCTTGTGGTTCAACTCGATTAACGCGGACCGGACGAAGCGGCAGGCTGCATTACTGAGTGGCTGATCGCGGGCAAGTTCGGCACCCTCAACGTGGCGGGCCCGCGAGAGGAAAAACGACCTGGCATCTATGCACTGACGCTCTCCGTGCTTGATCGCTGTACGGCATCCGCGGAGGAGAAAGCATGACTGCGCAGATTTCAGAAGGACTTATCTACGAGGGCCAGCAACTCTCGATGTGTACCAATCCCCTGGGGGATTACTTCGCCATGGGCGGTGATCGGCCGAGATTCGAAAACAACTGCACAGCATTGTGGCGCGGCTATGTCGGCACCTGGGAAATCGTCGACGGTTGTTTGTATTTGATCAAGTTGCGAGGGGATTTGGAAGGCGGCGGAGAGGCATCCCTGGCCACCAGTGCTCAAGGGGTCACCCCGCGAAGCCCCGCCAGAACTGGCGCTACGGGCAGACGTGAAAAAGCCCGAAACGAGTTCGGGATTTTGAATTTGGTGGCCAAGGGCGGAATCGAACCACCGACACAAGGATTTTCAGTCCTCTGCTCTACCAACTGAGCTACTTGGCCTTCGGGTGCTGCGACGAGTAGTGCGCTCCTCCATGCGAGAACTTCGGCTCCGATCGGAGCCATGCTCGCGCATGGTGGGTGCAACGACACGGCGCGCCAAGAACAGCAGGCGCGCCGGGAACGGCGGATTATACGAAAAAAATCCGCCACCGCGGCAGGTCGCTTTCTGGAAGCATTGCCTCAAATTAAAGGTAGCCCAGGGGATTCGGCGCGATGCGCTGGAGGCCCAGCGCACTGCAACCGGTCGAGGCTGATGCTCAGCGCTCGCGTGCTTCGTGCGCCTGCGTGCGACCAAGTAGCCTTCGTCGCCGCCGTGCGTTTCTTGCGATCGGTCGACAGGCCCATTAAAGTTCCTGCTCGTCCCAGCGAAGGAGCACACCCATGGCGGCCATCAATTACCTGCCCGATATCCTGGAAACCACCGAGGCGCAGCGACTCGCGACTGGCTTCATCTTTACCGAGGGCCCGTTGTGGCATCCCGATGGCTTCTACTATTTCGTCGACATCCGCACCAACAGCCTGTATCGCCTGACGCCGGGCAAGCCCGCCGAGCTCGTGATCAAGACCCAGGGTGGCAATGGCACGACGTTCGATTTGCAGGGGCGCCTCGTCATCTGCGAAGGCGAGGGCCGCCGGGTCTCGCGCCTTGGTGTCGATGGCAAGATCGAGTCGATCGTCGAGCGCTATCAGGGTGGGCGTTTCAATCGGCCCAACGATGTCGTATGCCGCTCCGACGGCAGCCTCTACTTCACCGATCCAGACAAGCGCGTGCCGTATACCGAGCGCGAGATTCCGCCGCCGGCGGGTATCGACAATCTGTGGGATGGCGCGCGCGTGTATCGGATCTCGCCCGCCGGGGAGGTGAGCGTGGTCGCGCACTGCGAGTATCCGAACGGGCTCGCCTTTTCGCCCGACGAGCGCACACTGTACGTCGCCAACACGCGCTCATCGAAGTATCTGCACGCGATCGAGCTCGATGCCGGCGGCAAGATGATCGGGCGGCGCATCTTCGCCGATATGAACCTCGGCGCACAGCCGGGTATTCCGGACGGCATGAAGGTCGACATTCAGGGCAATGTCTACTGCACCGGCCCGGGCGGGATTTGGGTAATCTCCCCGCAGGGCGAGCGCATCGGGACCATTGCCTTTCCCGAGCAGGCGGTCAATTTCGCCTTCGGCGGCGACGACTTGCGCACGCTCCTCTGCTGTGCGCACACCTCCGTGTACACGCTGCGCGTGCGCATCCCGGGTAATCCGCATCCCTGGTACCGGCTGCGCAAGCCTTGATGCGTCGGGCACGATTCGTGTGCACCGTTTAGGGCCGGAAGGCGTTAGGTTAGACACGGACCGGGTAGTGATGCGTGCGAGGTAAAGAAACCCCGGCGAACTTACGTTAATTGGGCATGTCCGGTTTCAAGCTCACACGCGAAAGCATTCTCGACGGCAGTCTGCGCACCGCCTCCCAGGCGATGCTCGGTACCCAGATGCCGCTTATGAGTGAAGAAGTCCGGGCGCAACAAATCGACGCCGCGCTCGCGGCGGCGCCGAATCCGGCGGCCATCTGGGTGTTCGGTTACGGCTCGCTGATGTGGAATCCGGCGTTCCTTTTTGCCGAGCGCAGAACGGCACGCGTCTACGGCTATCACCGCCAGTTCTGCCTGTGGGCGCGCGCCGGTCGCGGCAGCCCCGAGCGGCCGGGTCTGATGCTCGGCATCGAACCGGGCGGGAGCTGCAACGGGGTGATCTACCGTATCGCGCCCGAGCTGGTGAGAAGCGAGCTCGACGTGCTGTGGCGGCGCGAAATGAATTCGGCTGTTTATCGGCCGGAGTGGGTAGCCTCGCGCACGCGCGAAGGGACGGTGCACGCCCTCACATTCGCCGTCAACCGCTCGCACGAGCGCTACATCGGCGATCTGGATCTGATTTCGACGGCGCGCTACCTGGCGCAAGGCGCCGGCCCCCTGGGCCTGTGCTGCGAGTACCTGTTCGAGACTGTCGCGCATCTGCGCGCGCTCGGCGTGCGCGACCGGCATCTCGAAATCCTCGAAGCGCACGTTCGCGCGCACGACCGGTTGGCCGCTGCGGCAGTGCAGCCGGCGAGCGAACGCTCGTGCGCGTGACGACCGCAGGCCGAGATTCCGGCACTGGTGCGCTTTCTGGCGCCGGTGCCGAGGGCGCGCGTCAAGCGCAGAGCGCTTGGGGCGAACACTTCGACATCGTGCTGTGACGGCCTGAACTGCGCCGGGGGTTCGGCGCCGGTCATGAGGCTGCCGGATCCCGCACCTCGGACGTCATCGCGCTGAGGATGGCGTCTTTCATCGCTGCGCGCGTCGCCTCCGTCGCAGCCTCCTCGGGCCGCACTTCGAGCACGATGAACGCCGGCGGCTGAAACACGAGAATGCGCTCGCCGAGCGTCAGCGCCTCGTCGATCGAATGGGTGATGAAAATGCTGGTCTTCCGGTTCTCGCGTACCAGGCGCACGAATTCGGCCCGCAGTTTCGCGCCGGTCAACTCGTCGAGCGAGGAGAAGGGCTCGTCGCAAAGCAGAATCTGCGCGTTGACGGCGAACGCGCGCGCAATCGATACGCGCTGGCGCATCCCGCCCGAGAGCGCGTGCGGATAGGCGTCCTCGTAGCCTTCGAGCCCCAGGCGGCGCAGCCAGTCGCGCGCGAGGCCGAGCCGCTCGCGTTCCTCCATGTGATTGAGCTCCAGCCCGTAGGCGACGTTGTGCAGCGCCGTGCGCCAGGGGAGCAGGCGATCGGACTGGAACACGACGGCGATTTTCCCTCGGAACCAGTCAAAATCGCGAAAGGGGTCGCGCCCGTACACCCGCACGAGGCCGGAGCTCGGTTCGAGCAGCCCGGCGAGAAGGTTGAACATGGTCGACTTGCCGCAGCCCGTGCGTCCGACCACCGCGACCAGCTCGCCGCCAGCCACGTCGAACGACAGATCCTTGACCGCGTAGGCGGCAAGCTCCCGGCCTTCCTTGTCGCTGAAGCGCTTGCAGACGTTCTCGAAGCGGATGATCGGTGCGCGCATCACGCTCACAGACCGCGCTCGGATTGTGCGCGGTAGCGCAGCAGCCGACTTTCGAGCAGGGTGAGGATCTGCTGCGTTCCGAGCACGAACAGCACCAGCACGAGTGTCCACGCAAGCGCGCCGGCCAGATCGAACAGCTGCTGCATCTGCAGCAACTGATAGCCCACGCCGCCGGTCGCGCCGACCAGCTCGGCGACCACCACGACGCGTGACGCGTTGCCGAGATTCACCTTGAACGCGGTGAGGATCCCCGGCACCACGGTGGGCAGCACGACGGTGCGGAACATGTCGTAGCGGCTGGGCCGGAACGACAGCGCCATCTCGTGCAAGTCCTTCGAGATCGAGCGATAGGCATCCAGGATCTGAAAGGCGAAGGCCGGAACCGTCGTGACGACCATGATGAACCAAATGCGGAACTCGATCGACTTGAACCAGATGATCGAGATCACCACCCAGGACAGCGCCGGGATGCCCTGGTTGAAATGCAGGATCGGAAAGAGATAGTCGTTGGCCTTGCGCGACTTCGCCATCGCTACCGCGAACACGACGCCGAGCAAAAACGCGCCCGCAAGACCCGCGAGAATGCGCAGCGCCGTCGCGAGCGCATTGCCGACCTGTTCCCAGGAGCCGAAGATCTTGGCGAAGGCGGCGCCGATCGCGGGCAGCGGCGGAAACAGGTAAGACGGAAAGAACAGCGAGGCGATCTGCCACGCGGTCGCCAAGCCCAGCATGGCGAACAGCGCCTCGCGGCGCACGGCAAGCTGCCGCAGCATCGTCAGGTCATCTACTTCAGCGGTGCGGCGTAGATCACGCCCGCGTCCGGTATTTTGTCGAGGTACTTGGTGGAGACGCCTGCGCGGAACACCGCTTCGATCTCGTTACGAACCGAGGCCGCACCGGTGACGTTCAGGCCGAGCCGGTCGTTGTTCTCGATCAGCGTCTTGATCGCCGCCTGGTCCGCGCTGCTCGCTTTCGGGAGGATCAGCGCAGCGGCCTTGGCCGGGTTCTTGCGCACCCACTCGGCTGCCGCCTTGTACGCGGAAAAGAGCGGCTGCACGAGGGCTGCGTTCTGCTTCACCCACGCCTCCTGTGCGGCCACACCCAGATAAGGAATGGAATCGCCACCTGCGAACTCGCGCCATTGCCGGGGCATGTCGAGGTCCAGGGTGCGGACCGTCGGTTTCTTCGCGATCAATTGCGTATACGCCGGTTCCCACAATTGCACGGCATCGGCGCGCTCGGCCATGGCGTAGCTCATGAGCCCGGGCGGCGCGGTATTGACCACTTTCGCCTTGCTCAGATCGAACCCCTGACGGCGGGCGAACCAGTCGATCATCGCGAAGTTGGTCGTCACGCGCGCCGCGGCGATCTGCTTGCCGGCGAGATCCTTCACCGTCTTGACGCTGTCGTTGGTCGTGACCAGCGCTCCCCAGAAGTCGTATAGGTTGAACAGAAAGGTGACCGGAACCCCGCGATTGCGGGCGACGGCGAGGGTGAGCACGGAGGCGCTGCCGCCCAGTTGGAACTCGCCGGAGTTGAACTGCGAGACGTAGGCATCCGGCGGGCGCTCGACGAACGTGATGTCAAGACCGTGAGCGGCGTCGAGCTTGTTCGCCTTGATGATCGGCGGCAGGAACGCGCCGAGCGAGGGTGGCCCGAAGACGACGATCGTGATCTTGGCTGGTATCGCCTGCGCCAGCACCCCGGCGGGCAGCAGCGCGCCGAGCACGACGATGGAGCTCCATACGAACCTGGCGAACATTGGCTTCCTCCTCTTCTCGAACGGATGGTTTTTCGTCCGCGCGCGCCTGCGACTCTACCCGGAGGGCGGGCGCGACGCTTTCTTGACGGCGCCCGTCGCGGGAGGCGCCTGCGCGCCGGCGCGAGCCGCGCCGGCGTCACGGATCGCGCGCCAGACGCGCTCTGACGTACACGGCATCTCGACGTGACGCACGCCGAATTCGGCGAGCGCATCGACGATCGCATTGACGACCGCGGCAAGCGCTGCCGTGGTGCCGCCTTCGCCCGCCGGGCGCAGGCCGAGCGGATGCGTGGTCGACGGTACTTCGCTGATATGCGTGGCGAAGAACGGAAACTGGTCCGCGCGCGGCATCGCGTAGTCCATGAACGATCCCGCCAGCAGTTGGCCGCTTTGCGGATCGTAATAGCAATGCTCATACAGCGCCTGGCCCACGCCCTGGACGATACCGCCATGCGTCTGGCCGTGAACGATCATCGGATTGACCGCGCGCCCGGCATCGTCGACCGCGGCATAACGCACGACGGCCACACTGCCGAGCCGCGGATCGATCTCGACCTCGCATACGTGTGCTCCGTAGGGGAAGCTCGCTTCCTTCACCGTCTCGTCCGAATAGGCCGCAAGCGGGCCGCGCAGATCCTCGGGCAGATCGGCCAAGCGCTCGGCCGCGGCCGCAACCTCGAATAGCCCGACCGCGCGGCTCGCGCCGGCAACCGTGAAGCAGCCCGCTGCAAACGTCACCTGACTGGGGTCGCTTTCGAGCAGTCGCGCGGCGATACGCTTGCCCTTGTCGAGAATCTGCCGCGAGGCATTGAACACGACGATGCTGATCAGGCGCATGCCTCGGCCCGAATGCGTGCCGCCGCCGACCTTCACGATATCGGTGTCGCCGGCGATGATATCGACCTGCTCGAGCGGCACGCCGAGCCACTCGGTGACGAGCTGGGCGAAGCTCGTCTCGTGGCCCTGGCCGTTGGAGACGGTGCCGACCACGACCGAGACGCGTCCGTGCGGGTGCACGGTGATCTCGGCGCGCTCTCGCGGCACTCCAGTCGCCGTATCGACATAATTCGCCACGCCGATGCCGCGTACCATGCCATGACGGCGCGCTTGCTCGCGCCGCGCCGGGAAACCCGCCCAGTCCCCCAGCTCGAGCGCCTTCGCCATCACGCTGTGGTAGTCGCCGCTGTCGTAGACCATGCCGAAGGGATTGGTGTACGGCAGCTCGGCCTGGCTCAGCAGGTTGCGCCGGCGCAGCTCTAGGCGATCGAAGCCGCGTTCGCGTGCGGCCAGATCGATCAGGCGCTCCATCACGTACATCACCTCGGGCCGGCCGGAGCTGCGGTAGGGGCGGGTCGGCGAGGTATTGCTGAGCACCGCGCGGGCGCGGAAAAATGCACACGGCATCCGGTAGATGCTCGACATGATCTCGACGCCCTTCTGCAACGGCCCGAAGTTGGTCGGATACGCGCCGACGTTGCTGATGTTGGAGCCGCGCATGGCGAGAAACGCCCCCTGCGCATCGAGCGCCAGTTCGGCGTCGACGGCGAGGTCGCGCGCCTGGTAGTCGGCGAGAAAGGCTTCGTGCCGCTCGCAGGTCCATTTGACCGGCCGCCCGACCCGCTGCGCTGCCCACGCCACCACGCAAAACTCGGGATAGATCATGCCGCGGGTGCCGAAGTTGCCGCCGATGTCGCGCATCACCGCGCGCACCCGGGTGGCCGGCACGTTCAGCACGGTGGCGAGATCATCTTTCAGGCGCACCGCACCGCCGCTGCCCGCATGCAAGGTATAACGCCGCTCGGCGGCATCGTATTCGGCCACCGCGGCGCGCGGCTCCATCGTCACGCCGGTGACGCGATTGATCCGCGTCTTGAAGCGGACCACGTGCGCGGCGCGCGCGAATGCGGCCTCGGTGGCCTCGCGCTCGCCGGCGTCGGCGTCGAGGCAGACGTTCGTACCGGCTTCGTCCCAGACACGCGGCGCGCCGGGCTCGGCTGCCGCCACGGTGTCGATCACTGCGGGCAGGGCTTCGTAGTCGATCTCGACCTGCTCGGCGCCGTCCTTGGCGGCTGCGACACTCTGTGCGATCACCACCGCAGCCGCCTCGCCGACGTAGCGCACCCTGTCGGACGCGAGCGGGTAATGCGGCGCGGCAAAAATAGGCGTGCCGTCGCGGTTCGCCAGGCGCAGTTCGGCCGGATGCAGCGACAGCGGCTGATGCGGTAGCGGCCTGAGCCCGTCGGCGCGCAGGTCGTGCCCGGTCAAGACGGCAAGCACGCCCGGGACCGCGCGCGCGGCGCCGGTGTCGATCCTGCGAATGCGAGCGTGTGCATGCGGCGAGCGCACGAATATCGCGAACGCCTGACCGGGCAGATTCAGGTCGTCGCTATACGAGCCCTTGCCGGTCAGCAGGCGTATGTCCTCCTTGCGGCGAACCGATTGTCCGATGCCGGCGCTATCGAGCATTACAGATGACATGTTCGCTCTTCCGTCTCCACCAGACCCGAGTCAGGAACTCGCCCGCAGCGGCGGGCGCACGACGCGCCCCTCTCCCTCTGGGTAGGGCTGGGGGTGAGGGAAGAGACTGCACGACACAGTTCCAGGGCGCAAGCCGCGACAGATTCGTCGTGCAGTCTCTCGGCCTGGGACAGAAGCCGTGAGGTGAGGCCGGAAACTCGCGCACCATCGCTCGCGCCGATCGGACGGAATAGACGCGAGGCGCCTGGGCGCAGATCTGGATGCGTGCATCACGGTGTCTCTTGCGGGGGAAGAAGGAGACGTGGTGTCCGCTTCCAATTGTGATCCCGTGCGGGAGAAGAGAAATGTGAAGCCGGTCCATCGAGTTCCCGATCGGTTCATGCGAGCGCGCACGCCAAAGCCGATTCAGCATACCATAGGGTCTCGCGCATGGACTGGACCGTATTGTCCCTGCGCGCGTGGACCCGAATGACGTGGTGATACCGTACGTTCGCGTTCACGCGACCGTGACTTGTTTGGAGTAACCGTGCCCCTGCAGCAGCCGAGCCCGGCGGTGGTTTTGCTAAGCGGCGGTTTGGACTCGGCCACGGTGCTTGCGCTGGCGGCACGCGAGGGTTATGTCTGCCATGCGCTGAGCTTGCGCTACGGCCAGCGCCACGCGCTTGAGCTGGAGCGTGCGGCCGCCATCGCGCGGCAGCACGGCGCCGCGCACCACATCGTGCTCGACATCGACCTGCGCCGCTTCGGCGGCTCGGCGCTCACTGCAGACATTCCGGTACCCAAGCAACGCACGCCGGCGGCGATCGGGCGCACAATTCCGCCGACCTACGTGCCGGCACGCAATACCGTGTTCTTGAGCCTCGCGCTGGCTTGGGCCGAAACGCTTGCGGCCGCCGACATCTTCATCGGCGTCAATGCGCTCGATTACTCCGGCTACCCGGATTGTCGGCCGGAGTACATCGCGGCTTTCGAGCTCATGGCGAACCTTGCGACCAAGGCGGGTACCGAAGGGGAGAAACGGCTACGCATCCACGCCCCGCTCATCCATATGAGCAAGGCCGACATCATCCGCAAAGGCGCCGCGCTTGGCGTCGACTTCGCGCTTACGCTCAGTTGTTACGATCCGGGGCCGGCCGGTGCGCCGTGCCGCGCGTGCGATGCCTGCCTGCTGCGCGCAAAGGGGTTTGCCGAGGCCGGTCTGGATGACCCCGCGATGGGCTCAGCGCGCCCCTGACCGCGGCGGATCGGTTCCCGCATCCGTGTCTATAGGCGCCTTTGCCGTAGTCTCGTCGGCGTCGAGGGGCGCAGGCGCAACATGCCAGATGTCGCGGCAATACTCCCGGATCGCGCGGTCCGACGAGAAATAGCCCGAGCGCGCGACGTTGCGTATCGACATCCGCGTCCAGCGCTCGGTATCGCGATACACCTGATCGACACGGTCCTGGCAGTCGACGTAGGCGCGGTAGTCGGCAAGCAGCATGTAATCGTCGCGTTCGAGCAGCGAGTCGATCAGTGGGCGAAACAAATCCCGATCGCCGCCGCAGAAATGCCCGCAGGCGATGAGATCGATGGCGGCCTTGAGCTCGGGATCGGACTCATACAGGACCCTGGGGTCATAACCGCCCGCGCGCAATGCGTGCACCTCGGTCTCGGTTTGGCCGAAAAGAAAAAAGTTCTCGGCGCCGACCCGGTCGCGGATTTCGACGTTGGCGCCATCCAGCGTGCCGATGGTGAGCGCGCCGTTCAAGGCGAACTTCATGTTGCCGGTGCCCGAGGCTTCCTTGCCGGCGGTCGAGATCTGTTCGGAGAGGTCCGCAGCCGGGTAGATGAGCTCGGCCACCTGCACGCGGAAGTTCGGTACGAACACCACGCGCATACGGGCGTTCACGTCGACATCGGCGTTCACGGTCTGGGCGATCGAGTTGAGCAGTTTGATGATGCACTTGGCCATGAAGTAGCCTGGCGCCGCCTTGCCGCCGAACACGTACACGCGCGGCACGAGGTCGAGCCCAGGGTCGGCCTTCAGGCGCAGGTACCGGGTGACGATCGCAAGCGCGTTCAGGTGCTGTCGCTTGTACTCGTGGATGCGCTTGACGTGGATGTCGAACAACCAGTCCGGATCGATCTCAATGCCGCAATGCGCGCGCGCATGATGCGCCAGGCGCGCCTTGTTGGCCTGCTTGATCGCGCGCCAGCGGGTCCGAAACTCATCGCTCGCGGCGTGCGCTTCGAGCTCCGCCAGACGGTCGAGTTGCGTGCTCCAACCCTCGCCGATGGTCTGCGTGATGAGCGTGCTCAGCGCGGGGTTGGCAAGCTGCAGAAAGCGCCGCGGGGTGACGCCGTTGGTCTTGTTGCCGAATCGCTCGGGCCAGATCTCGTAGAACGGCTGCAGCACGCTTTGCTGCAGAAGCCGCGTATGCAGCGCCGCCACCCCGTTGATTGCGTGCGACCCCACGCAGGCGAGGTGTGCCATGCGCACGCTCTTCTCGCCCGTCTCGTCGATAAGCGACACGCGCGCGACACGCGCCGCATCGCCCGGGAAGCGCCGCCTAACTTCGTTCAAGAAGCGATGATTGATCTCGAACACGATTTCGAGATGGCGCGGCAGCAAGCGACCGAATAGACCGAGCGGCCAGGTTTCTAGCGCTTCGGGCAGGAGCGTGTGATTGGTGTAGCCGAACAGCGCCTGCGTGACCTGCCAGGCTTCGTCCCAGGGCAGCAGGTGCTCGTCGACCAGCAGGCGCATCGCTTCGGCGATGGCGAGCGCCGGGTGCGTGTCGTTCAACTGCGCGGCGTACTTCTCATGCAGGCTCGCCACGCTCTTTCCCGGAGCCTGCAGATGGATGCGGATCATGTCCTGCAGCGAGCAGGAGACGAAGAAGTACTGTTGCGAGAGCCGCAGCGCCTTGCCTGCCGCCGCCTGGTCGTTGGGGTAAAGAACCTTGGAGATGGTCTCCGAGCGTACCTTCGCCTCGACCGCGCCGTAGTAGTCGCCGACATTGAAGGCCTGGAAATCGAACGACTCCACCGCTTGCGCATGCCACAGCCGCAGGAAATTCGCGCCCTCGGTGCGATAGCCGTGAATCGGCGTGTCGTAGGCCACACCGCGCACCTCGCGCTCGGGCACCCAACGCACACGGTAGCGACCCTGATCGTCGTTGTACGCCTCGGTGCGGCCGCCGAACTTCACACCGAACGAGATCGTCGGGCGCGCAATCTCCCACGGGTTGCCGTAGCGCAGCCATTTATCGGTGCGCTCGACCTGCCAGCCGTCGCGAATCTCCTGGTCGAAGATGCCGAACTCGTAGCGGATGCCGTAGCCGATCGCCGGCACCTTGAGTGTTGCCATCGATTCCATGTAGCAGGCAGCCAGTCGGCCGAGGCCGCCGTTGCCCAGGCCCGGTTCTTCCTCGTGCTCGATTAACGCGTCGAGGTCGATATCGAGGCTCGACATCGCTTCGCGAACGGCGTCGTGGATGCCGAGACTTAGCATGTTGGCCGCCAGATGCGGGCCGAGCAGAAACTCCGCCGACAGGTAGCACACGGTGCGCGAGACGTTGCGCAGAAACGACTCCGCTGCGCGCAGCCATCGCTCGAGCAGCCGGTCGCGGACGGTGTAGGCAAGCGCCTGGTACTGGTCGTTCAGCGTCGCGACGCGGGCAAAGCGGCCCTGGACGTAGCGCAGGTTGTCCAAGAAATCCTGTCGGATCGCCTCGACGCCGAGTCCGGTCCGGACCGGTTCGGACATCCGCTCGGATGCACGCATGGCGTCACCTCTCGCGATAATTGCGCTTGAATTGTGCTTGCACCGGCCGCATTCTGCACGCTCGCCGGGAAGCCCGGATGCGCCGAAAGTTCGTCGTCATGTCCGAATTCACGTTCGAGCTCAGGCCCGAATCGTTCTGCATCAGGCGCCTCGCGCCCGATTATCCGCTGGACCTGCGCCTTCTGGACGCAGACTGGGTTTCTCTGACGCGCAGCGGCACCGAGCTCTCACTGGTTGCACCCGAGCACATCGACATCGACGCGGGCGAGTGCGAGCGCGGGTGGTCTTGCCTCACGATCCAGGGCACGCTGGATCTCGGACTGATCGGCGTCCTTGCCGCCGTCTCCCAGACACTCGCGGCGGCCCACGTCGGCATCTTCGTGGTTTCGACGTACGACACAGACCATATCCTGGTGCGCAGCGAAGATGCCGAGGCTGCCGTGACGGCACTGACGCGCGCCGGACATCGCGTGGTCCGGCCGAAACGGACGCCGTAAACCGCGCTGGATACGTGCGCTATCGGGCGCGTGCCGATTGCGGTCCAACAAAGTTTTTCAGCCCGCTTCTTGCATGATGGTGACGGCATCGTACCGGAATATGGAACACACCATCGATCGCGCCGCATGGGCGGACGCCGCCGTTGACTCGCCGGCTACCGAAGAATCCACTTCGGTACTGCGCGAAATTGCGCCCATGTGGGCTTTCGCGCGCGCCAGCGGCATCGCGCCGCAACTGCACGCGCTTGCGCGCCCGCGGCCCGGGCGTACGCTCGCAGCGGCGGTTCTGGACTGGACCGCGATCGGGCTGGCGGTCGCGGGGGCCGTCGGTTTCGGCTGGCTTGCCGTACCGTTTTCCCTGATGGTGATCGGCAACCGCCAGCGTGCGCTTGGCAATCTGCTGCACGACGCGTCGCATCGATCGTTCGATGCGCATCGCGTGCGTGCGGTGTGGCTTGCAGACGTCCTGTTCTGCTGGCCGCTGTGGGTGTCGATGCCGATCTATCGGCGCGAGCACAATCGTCATCATCGCTATCTGGGCGATCCGCGGCGCGACCCCGATTACATTCACGATTCCGATCGCCTGCCGCGGGGCTGGTTGTCGGCATGGTGGGATCAGATCGTATCTCCACGGATGCTACGCCTGTCGCTATTGAGTCACCTTGCGTGCATGCCGGGGCGTGCGCGGCTGGGCGTGGCGCTCTGGTGGAGCGCCGTGCTCGGACTCGTCGCCTTCGGTTGGGGGGGGCGTAGCGCGCTTGTCTTTGCCGTTCTGTGGATTGCAGCACGCCTGCTCGTATTTCACCCCATCACGGCGTTCCGAGAGATCTCGGATCACGTCGGCCTCGTTCCCGGAAGTCTCGTCGGCTTCAGCCGCAACCATCCGATAGGCGGCATCGCGGCGCAGCTCTTCCATCCGCACAACAACGGCTATCACCTGCTGCACCATCTCATTCCCGGCATGCCGTTTCATGCCCTGCCGCGCGCGCACGCCTTGCTGCTGCGTTGGCCGGCGTATGCGGCGGGCGAGCAGTGCGCCTCGTACTTCCTCGGGCCGGCGAGCGCGACCGCGTCCTGGGTGCGGCGCTGGCTGCCGCGAGCGCACGTGCACGGATCGCGTTGACGCGAAAGACTGGGTGAGCCGAGCGTTTCGTTCGACTTCAGGGGTGGTGCCGGCGGCCATGATCGTCAAGCCGAATGCTTCGACGCGGGCCGTATTCGGCCCGCCTTGGCGATGCGTCCGGGCGGCCGCATCCGAGCGCCGCGGCTGCGCTAGCGCAGCGCGCGATACTCCTCGATCACTTCCGCGATCCCGTTCACGGTATCGAGGCGCTGGGGATCGAACTCGACCTCGCTGAAATCGACCGCGAAGTCGCACTCGAGGAAGGTTACGAGCTTTACCACCGAGAGCGAATCCAGGCGGCCGCTGCTGGCGAGCGGTTCCGCATCTGCGAACGGGGCATGATCGTCGTGGTCGCGCAACAACTCGGCGACGAAGGCGCGGATCTTTTCTAGCTCGGTCGTATCCATCGGTCGATAGCGAAGATCTCGGACAGGAAGGCGTTGTGCTTCGGGTTAGGCGCCGGGACTCCTCGCCCCGAGCGCGAGGGTGTCGATCAGCGCGGCGCGATCGAGTTTCCCGTTGGCGCCGATCGGCAGCGTGGCAAGCGCAACAATCATTTCAGGCAACATGTATGCCGGCAGCACGGCGCGCAAGGCCGTGCGGATCGCTGCGGGCTCGACCGTGCTCGCCGCGACGAAGCACGCGATGCCTTTAGCCACGCCGTGCTCGACCGGCCAAGCCAGCGCCGCCACCTGGTCGGTGCCCGCGACTTCTCGCACGTGCGCCTCGATGTCCTCGAGCTCGACTCGATGGCCGAGGATCTTGATCTGGTTGTCGCTACGGCCCAGTACGTGGAACATGCCATCGACATCGCGTAGCGCGAGATCCCCCGTGAGGTACCAGCGCTTGCCATCGATCGTGCGGAAGCGCTCGGCGGTGAGCTCGGGCGCTCCGAGGTAGCCGGCGCTCACCTGTGCGCCCGCGATCGCGAGCTCGCCGCGCTCGCCTGCGGCGACCGGGCGCAGGTCCGGACCCATCACGGCGAGCTCGGTTCCCGGATGCGGAACGCCGATCGCGGCGATGCCGCGGCCCGGCGTGGCCACGGCAGCCGCACCGGGTTCCACCCGCTGGCCGGCGCAATCGACCGTCGCCTCGGTCGGCCCGTACAGGTTGTCGACGACGCTCATCGGCGCCGCCGCTTGCCATGCCTCGACCGAGACGATCGGCAGCGGCTCGCCGCCGAACGAGGTGTAACGCAGGCTCGGCAGCGACCCGGGTTTGAGCGAGCGCGTGGCGCGCATCCAACCGATCAGCGCCGGCGTACTTCCCCAGATACTGAGCTGCCGGGCGCGGATGAATTTCGCTGGTGAGACCTGGCTCACCGGCGGTACGACGTGCAGCGATGCACCGGCCCACCAGGGCACGAAGATCTCGCCCACCGCCGGATCGAACGTCAGTTCGGTGAACTGCGACGCGCGGTCCTGCGGTGTCATCGCCTTGCGCTCGGCAAGCGCCGCGAGGTACGCGAGGAGCGCCGCGCATGGAACCATCACACCCTTCGGCACACCGGTGGTGCCGGACGTAAACACGATATACGCGAGATCGTCGGCCGCACACGGTACCGGGGCCATGCTGCCTGCATATTCGGTCAACGCCTCGAGGCTGACGGTCTTGGCGTGCAGCGCTGGCGGCAGGCTCCGTCGCGCGATCTCGCTCGGGACGAGCAGCAGCGGAATCGCATCCAGAGCCGATGCTGCGAGCAGCGCCAGGCCCGCTTGGTCGGCGATCACCGCGTCAAGCGCCACCCGGGCGAGCACCGAATGCAGGCGCGGCCGAGGCCAACGCGGACCGAGCGGCACATAGGTCGCCCCGACCCAGGCCGCGCCGAGCACCGCGAGCATGGCGGTCAGGCTGCGCGAGGCGAGGATGCCGATGCGCGCACCTCGCTCCAAGCCGCGCAAGCGCAGGCATTGCGCGAGCCGCGCCGCACGCAGGCGCAGATCCTCGTAGCTGAGCTCGATACCGTCGGCGTAGAGCGCAAGCCGCGCGGGCGTGCGCACGCATTGCTCGAACACGCGCGAGGCGGGATTGTGACTCATGCCGTCACGCCGCGCCGCGAAGGGAAAAGGGAGCCCGGCTCGAAACGCGGAAAGGCAGCGTGACGCCCAGGGCAGGCGAAGCGGGCCGGCGCGCGCCCCGCCGCAAGGCGGCAGTGCGGGCGCGAAGCGCGGGCTGTCCCGGATGCGCCGCATCGGCGACAATCGCGCGCAAGACACGAAATGCGGAGCCCGTATGCGCCAAGCCCTTGAAGGCATCACCGTTCTCGATCTGAGCCACGCCCTGGCAGGGCCTTTTTGCACCATGATGCTCGGCGACCACGGCGCCCGGGTGATCAAGATCGAGCCGCCCGGCGCAGGCGACATCGCGCGCGCCTGGGGTTCGCGTGGGCCGAGCGGCGACGCCGGATACTTCGTCGCCTTGCATCGGAACAAGCGCGGCATCGTGCTCGACCTGAAGAACGCGCGCGGCAAGGAGACGTTCTGGCGCCTGCTCGAGCGCGCCGACGTGGTGATGGAGAACTATCGGGTCGGCGCGCTCGACCGGCTGGGCCTCGGTTACGAGCAGGCTTCGAAGCGCAATCCCGGCATCGTCTATTGCTCCATCTCCGGCTTTGGCCAGGACGGACCGTACCGGGATCGCGCGGCGCTCGATCTCATTCTGCAAGCCGAAAGCGGCATGATCAGCGTGACCGGATCGGCCGACGGCACGACCGCACGGGCCGGCGTTTCCATCGCCGACATGACCGCCGGCATGAACGCCGCATTCGCCATCATGGCCGCCCTGCGGGTGAAGGAAAAGACCGGGCGCGGCCAGGCGATCGACGTGTCGATGATGGAGGGTCAGCTCGCACTCCTCGGGACGATGATCGGGGACTACTTCATGGATAAGGAGGTACCGCGCCCGATGGGCACGGCGTACCGCTCGCTGCTGCCCTACCAGACCTTCCACACCGCAACGCGCGACCTCGCGCTCGCGGTCGGCAGTGAAAAACTGTGGCGCGACTTCTGCCCGGCGATCGGCTGCCCCGAGCTTGCGCACGATTCGCGCTACCGCAGCAACCAGGACCGGCGCGCCAACCGTGCGAGCCTCCTCGACAAGCTGCAAGCGGTATTCCTGACGAAATCGTACGAGCAGTGGGAGGAGATCCTCATCGGCTGCGGCATCCCGGTCGGCGCGATCAACGATATCGGCCAGGTGGTCGAGCATCCGCAGGTGAAAGCGCGCGGCTCGCTCGTCGAGGTCGAACACCCGCGCCTGGGCAAGGTGTGCGTAGCAGGTCCGGCTGCACGCCTGTCCGCGACGCCGGCGAGCGTGCGCAGCGCCTCCCCGCTGCACGGTCAACATACGCGCGCAGTGCTCGCCGAGATGCTCGGGCTGACGGCTCAGGAGATCGACGAACTGTACGCTGCCGGCGCCTTGGGGGAGAACCAACGCTAGCGCTTCCCCAACACTTCGAACCCGATCCGGATCCAGAGGTCGCCGCGATCGATCACGCGGTTGGCGCGGATGCGAAATCCACCGCCGCTCGTGGGCAGCACGAAGTCGTTGTTGCCGCCGAAGCGATCGGCCGCGATCACCACGCCGTCGATGCGCCCGGAGTCGGTTTCGATCGGAGCATAGATCGCGACCGGTGCGTCGGGCGTCGTCTCGGTTTCCAGTTGCAATCCCGCGCTCATCGGCTCCAGGTCGACCAGTACCGGCGAGGCGCTCAGGCGCTTGATGCCGATGCTCCAGCGGCTCGCGTCCGGCACCCGAATGCGGCGCACGATGCAGCCGAGTTGCCAGTTCGTCTCGCCCGGGTGGCGAAAGCCGATCAAAGCGCCGAGCGCGATTCCCTCGCCGGCTTCCTTGGGTAGCGACGCACCCAGACCGGTGGCGCTCTTGTCGC
>WYBJ01000074.1 GCA_011525945.1 Burkholderiaceae bacterium
CCGCCGGTCATGTACTCGCAGCCGTGATCGCCGACGCCCTCAACCACCGCTTGGGCGCCCGAGTTGCGCACGGCGAAACGCTCGCCGGCCACGCCACGGAAATACGCCTCACCGCAGATCGCGCCGTAAAGCACGACATTGCCCGTGATGATGTTCTGCGAGGGCTCGCCGCGAAACTTCGGTGAAGGCTGGACGACGATTCTGCCGCCGGACAAGCCCTTGCCGCAGTAGTCGTTGGTGTCGCCGATCAGCTCCAGCGTCACGCCTTTGGCGAGAAACGCGCCGAAGCTTTGTCCGGCGGAACCGGCAAAGCGCACGCGGATGTCGTGTTCGGGCGCCAGTCCCTGGTGCCCGAACCGACGCGCGATCTCGCCCGAAAGCATGGTACCGACCGTGCGGTTGGTGTTGCGGATCGGCATTTCGATCGAAACCGCCTGGCGGCCATCCAATGCGGCTTGCGCAAGTTCGATCAAACGGTTGTCGAGCGCCTTGTCGAGCCCATGGTCCTGACCTTCGCAGCGCCGCCGTGCGACATCGTCCGGCATTGCCGGGCGATGGAAAACGCGGGTGAAGTCGAGCCCGCGCGCTTTCCAATGCTCGATGCCGCGCCTCATGTCCAGCAGATCGGTGCGACCGATGAGGTCGTCCAGGCGCCGGATGCCAAGGCGAGCCATCAGCTCGCGCGCCTCTTCGGCGACGAAGAACAGGTAATTGACGACGTGCTCGGGCTTGCCGGTGAACTTCTTGCGCAGCACCGGGTCTTGCGTCGCCACGCCCACCGGGCAGGTATTCAGATGGCATTTGCGCATCATGATGCAACCCGCGGCCACCAGAGGGGCAGTAGCGAAGCCGAACTCGTCTGCGCCCAGCATGGCGCCAACGACGACATCGCGGCCGGTTTTCAACTGCCCGTCGACCTGCACGGCGATGCGGCTGCGCAGTCGGTTCAGCACCAGGGTCTGTTGCGTCTCCGCCAAACCCAGCTCCCAGGGCGTGCCGGCATGCTTGATCGAGGACCAGGGGCTCGCGCCCGTACCGCCATCGTGGCCGGAGATCGTGACGTGGTCCGCCTTGGCCTTGGCGACACCTGCAGCGACGGTGCCCACACCTACTTCGGAGACCAGCTTGACCGAGATCGAGGCGCGTGCGTTCGCGTTCTTGAGATCGTGTATGAGTTGTGCCAGGTCCTCGATCGAATAAATATCGTGATGCGGCGGCGGCGAGATCAGCTCCACGCCGGGCGTGGAATAACGCAACTCCGCGATGTATTCCGACACTTTGCGTCCGGGAAGCTGCCCGCCTTCGCCGGGTTTCGCGCCTTGCGCCATCTTGATCTGGATCTGCTCGGCGCTGGCGAGATACTCGGCGGTGACGCCGAAGCGCCCCGATGCGACCTGCTTGATCTTCGACTTGAGCGAGTCGCCCTCCCTCAACGGCAAGTCGATCTCCACCCGGCCTTGCCCGAGCCGGGCCTGCAGCGTTTCGCCGGCGCGCACGGGTGCATAGCGGCGCCGGTCTTCCCCGCCCTCGCCGGTATTGGATTTGCCGCCGATCCGGTTCATCGCGATGGCGAGCGTGGTATGGGCTTCGGTCGAGATGGAACCGAGCGACATTGCGCCCGTGGAGAAGCGCTTGACGATCTCGGATGCCGGCTCCACCTCCTCGATCGGCACCGGCGTGCGGCGATTGAAGCGGAACTCGAACAAGCCGCGGAATGTCATCAGGCGCTGCGACTGATCGTTGATGATCTGGGCATACTCTTTGTAGCTGCTGAAGCTGCCTTGGCGGGCCGAGTGCTGCAGCTTTGCGATCGCGTCCGGAGTCCACATGTGCTCGTCGCCGCGCACCCGCCAGGCGTACTCGCCGCCCGCGTCCAGGGCGTTGGCGAGCACCGGATCATCGCCGAAAGCCGCCCGATGCACCCGGATCGCCTCCTCGGCGACCTCGAAAACGCCAATTCCCTCGACCGAAGAGGTCGTGCCGGTGAAATACTTTTCGATGAGGGCATGCGCGAGCCCCACGGCCTCGAAGATCTGCGCGCCGGTGTAAGACATATAGGTCGAGATGCCCATCTTGGACATCACCTTGCGCAGTCCCTTGCCGATCGCCTTGATGAAGTTCTTGCACGCCTTGGCGCCGTCTATGGCAGCCCCGAGCTTGCCGCTTTCGGCCAGCTCGACCACGGTTTCGA
Source organism: Burkholderiaceae bacterium (assembly GCA_011525945.1). Classification (GTDB taxonomy): domain Bacteria; phylum Pseudomonadota; class Gammaproteobacteria; order Burkholderiales; family WYBJ01; genus WYBJ01. The sequence goes on from WYBJ01000074.1 coordinate 2,192, forward strand.
ACGCAAGGTACGGATGCACGGCCTCGGCCCCGTAGCCGCCGAGCAGAGCGAAGTGATGGACTTCGCGCGCCGATCCGGTCTCGATCACGAGACCGGTGGAGGTTCTGAGCCCGCGATTGACCAGGTGTTGGTGAACGGCCGAGAGCGCGAGCAGAGCGGGGATCGCGACGTGATCGGCGTCGATCCTGCGGTCCGAGATGACGAGGATGCTGTAGCCCGAACGCACCGCGTCCTCCGCCTGCGCCGCGAGCGAGGCGAGCCGCGCTTCGATCGCCTCCTTACCCCACGCAACCGGATAGGTGATGTCGAGCTCGAAGGAGCGGAATTTACCGTCGGTATAGCGCTCGATGTGGCGGACGGTTTCCATCTGCTCGAAGTCGAGCACCGGCTGGCTGATCTCGAGACGCAGCGGCGGGTTGGTCTCGTCGATGCCGAGCAGATTGGGCTTGGGACCGACGAACGACACCAGGGACATCACCAGCTCTTCGCGGATCGGATCGATCGGCGGATTGGTTACCTGCGCGAACAACTGCTTGAAGTAGTGGTAGAGCGTCTTGTTCTTGAGCGACAGCACGGCGAGCGGTGAGTCGTTGCCCATCGACCCGATCGGTTCCTCGCCGTTGGTCGCCATCGGCGCCAGCATGAACTTCAGGTCTTCCTGCGTGTAGGCGAATGCCTGCTGGCGGTCGAGCACCGATTCGCGCGGCTCCGGTCGGCGTTCGGTCGGCGCCGGCAGATCGTCCAGTTTCACCGAGATACGCTCCACCCATTCGCTGTAAGGCTTGGCTGCGGCGAGCGTGTCCTTGAGCTCCTTATCATCGACGATGCGGCCGCGTTCGAGGTCGACTAGGAACATCTTGCCGGGCTGAAGGCGCCATTTCTTGATGATGCGTTCCTCCGCAACCGGCAGCACGCCGCATTCGGAGGCCATGATGACGAAATCGTCGGCGGTCACGACGTAGCGCGCCGGGCGCAATCCGTTGCGATCCAGGGTCGCGCCGATCTGGCGCCCGTCGGTGAAGGCGATGGCCGCCGGCCCGTCCCACGGCTCCATCATCGCGGCATGGTACTCGTAGAAGGCGCGCCGTGCGGGATCCATCAAGGTATGGCCTTCCCACGCCTCCGGGATCATCATCATCATGGCATGCGCGACCGAATAGCCGCTCATCACCAGCAGTTCCAGGGCGTTGTCGAACGAAGCCGAGTCGGATTGCCCGGGATAGATGAGCGGCCACAGCTTGTCCAGGTCCTTGCCGAGGATAGGGCTGGATATGGCGCCTTGACGGGCACGAATCCAGTTGACGTTGCCGCGCAGCGCGTTGATCTCGCCGTTGTGCGCGATTATGCGAAACGGATGCGCCAGGTCCCAGGCCGGGAAGGTATTGGTGGAGAAACGCTGATGCACCAGAGCGAGCGCGGAAACCAGGCGTGCATCCTGTAGATCCTTGTAATAGGTGCCGACTTGGGCCGCCAGCAGCATGCCCTTGTAGACCACGGTGCGTGCCGACATGGAGGCGACGTAGAACGCCTTGCCGTGTGCGAGCTTCAGCGCCTGGATGGCGTGGCCGGCGCTCTTGCGAATGATGTAGAGTTTGCGCTCGAGAGCGTCGGTGACCGTCACTCCGGTGCCGCGGCGGATGAATACCTGGCGGATGACCGGCTCCAGGGCTTTGACCGACTCGCCCAGATCCGCATTGTCGACGGGAACGTCGCGCCACCCGAGCAGCACCTGCCCCTCATCCTTGATCGCGCGTTCCAGCTCGTACTCGCAGGCGATGCGTGAAGCGGGCTCGCGGGGAAGAAACACCATGCCGACCCCATACTGGCCGAGCGGCGGCAGCTTGATGCCCTGGCGCGCCAGCTCCTCGCGAAAGAACTTGTCGGGCATCTGCACCAGGATGCCCGCGCCGTCGCTTGCCTTCGGGTCCGCACCGACCGCGCCGCGGTGCGTCAGATTCTTCAGGATAAGCAACCCCTGCTCGACGATCTCGTGACTCTTGTGACCCTTGATATGGCAGACGAAGCCGACGCCGCAGGCGTCGTGTTCATGGGCGGGGTGATAGAGTCCCTGGGCTTGCGGCGGGTCGAATCGATCCACGGTACATCTCCTGCGGCGGCGGCGGGAAAGTTTCTCCCGCGCTGCACCATTCTGAGAGAAAGCAAGAAAGTGTACCGCGCTGTGCCAGGCGCGACAACGCGTCGGACGGCGTCCGGACGAATCAGCCCCGCTGCGGATGCCGCGCCGGTATCGCGTCGATCAAAGGCCGTGTCGGCTCAGGTAATCTCCACAGCGAACAGGCGCCGATGCTCGCGGATGGCGTAACGGTCGGTCATCCCGGCGATGTAATCGGCGATCGCCCGTTCTGGAGAATCGCGCTCGGCCGCCGTGCGGTGCTGAGGCGGTAACATCCTGATGTCGCCGCGCAGTGCGCCGAACAACTCGGTGACGATACGCCGCGCCTTGTTGGCCATACGCGCGACCAGGAAATGCTGGTAGAGATTGCGTCGCAGAAACTGTTTCAACTCCTGCTGCTCGGCTGCCGTCTCGGTGCTGAATTGAACCAGGGCGGGAGCGCGGCGGACTTCCTCCAGCGACTTCACCCCGGAGCGGCGGATGTTGCCGGCGCTGGTATGGGCGAGGTCGGTGATCAGTGCGTCGATCATGCGCCGGATCGTTTCGTGGATCAGGCGCCGGTCGGTAAGCCCCGGATAGCGCGCTTCGACATCGGTCAGGTGGCGCGCGAAGGCGCGCACCTCGCGCAGTTGCTCGAGCGCGAGCAGACCCGAGCGCAGGCCATCATCGATGTCGTGGTTGTTGTACGCGATTTCGTCGGCAAGGTTGGCGAGCTGTGCCTCCAGGGAAGGTTGGCGCTTGCGCAGGAAGCGCTCGCCGAGTTCGCCCAGCTTGCGGGCATTGGCGGCCGAGCAATGCTTGAGCACGCCTTCGCGCGTCTCGAAGGTGAGGTTGAGGCCATCGAAAGCGGCGTAGCGCGTCTCCAGCAGATCGACCACGCGCAACGACTGCAGATTGTGCTCGAAGCCGCCGTGGCCGCGCATGCAGGCATGCAAGGCATCCTGCCCGGCATGACCGAACGGGGTGTGGCCGAGGTCGTGCGCGAGCGCGATCGCCTCGGTCAGATCTTCATCCAGACGTAAGCCCCGGGCGACGGCACGGGCGATCTGCGCCACTTCCAAACTGTGCGTGAGGCGGGTGCGGTACAAGTCGCCTTCGTGATTGACGAATACCTGCGTCTTGTACTCCAGGCGCCGAAACGCGGTGGAATGAATGATCCGATCCCGATCACGCTGGAACTCGTTACGCCCCTGTGGCGGGTCTTCGGCGAAACGACGGCCTCGGCTGCGCCCGGCAGACGCGGCATACGGCGAGGTATCAGCCATCGGCCACGCAGGTTTCCAGGACCTCGACCAGCTTCTCGTGGGAGAAATCGGCCGACACGTAGGCTTCACCGAGGCGGCGCAGCAGCACCAGGCGCAGGCGCCCGGCGAGAACCTTCTTGTCGTGGCCCATGAGCTCGAGGTAGCGCTCGGGTGCCAGGCGCGGCGCCACCGTTGGCAGCCCTGCTGCTTGCAATAGCCGGCGTGTGCGCTCGACCTCGGTGCTCGAGAGCAACCCCATGCGGGCCGAAAGCTCGGCGGCGAGCACCATGCCGGCCGCGACGGCTTCGCCGTGCAACCATGTGCCGTAACCCAGGCCCGATTCGATCGCGTGGCCGAAGGTATGCCCGAGGTTGAGCAGCGCGCGTTCGCCGCTCTCGCGTTCGTCTGCGCCGACTATTTCGGCCTTGTGCTGGCAAGATTGCACGACGGCGTGGATGATCGCCCCGCGATCGCGGCTGCGCAATCGGGCCATGTTCGCCTCCAGCCAGTCCAAAAACGGCGCATCGCGAATGAGCCCGTACTTGACGATTTCGGCCAAACCCGCCGAATACTCCCGTTCGGGCAGCGTGTCGAGGGTGGCGATATCGGCCAGCACCAGGCGAGGCTGATAGAAGGCCCCGATCATGTTCTTGCCCAATGGATGGTTGATCGCGGTCTTGCCGCCGACCGATGAGTCCACCAACGCGAGCAGTGTGGTCGGAACCTGGATGAAAGGCATCCCCCGCTGGTAGACAGCGGCGGCAAAACCGCCGATATCGCCGACTACGCCGCCGCCGAGCGCGATCAACGCCGTACCCCGTTCGCAGCGTGCCTCGAGCAGCGCGTCGAACACATGGTTGAGGGTCTGCCAGTTCTTGTACTGCTCACCGTCGGGCAGCACGATCTCGAGCGTGCGCACGCCAATTCGTTTCAGGCTATCGACCAAGGCAGCAAGGTACAGTGGCGCGATCGTGTCATTGGTAACCACCGCAACACGTTCCTGCGTCAGGTGCGGGACGATGAGCTTTGGCTGTGTCAGCAATCCGGCACCGATGCGGATCGGGTAGCTGCGCTCGCCCAGCGAGACCGTGAGCGAAGCGACGGTTGCCGCGGCCGCGTTCATAACGAAGGCCCCGCGGGCGAAAAAAATGATGCAATCGGTGTTTCAGGCTCCGGCGCCGCTCGGGCCCGCAACTCGCGCTCGAGACGCCCAACCAGGGTGCGTATCGCCTGGTTGCCGGTATCGATTATGAGGTGCGCGGTCTCGCGGTAGAGCGGGTCGCGCTCGCGGTGCAACTGTTCCAGTCGAGCCAGCGGATTGGCAGTGCGCAACAACGGGCGGTTGCGATCGTGCCGAGTGCGAAACCATAGCTCGGTTGGCGCCGCCCGCAGGTACACCACGGTGCCGGTAGTGCGCAGCAGCCGGCGGTTCTCCGGATCGAGCACCACGCCACCGCCGGTCGCGAGCACGAGGTCATCCTGGCCAACGAGTTCGCGGATAACGATGGCCTCGCGCCGTCGAAAACCGGCCTCGCCTTCAATCTCGAAGATGACCGGAATTCGCACCCCGGTACGGCTTTCGATCTCGTGGTCGGAGTCGGCGAAGTTCTTGCGTACGCGCTTGGCCAGTAACCGCCCGACGGAGGTCTTGCCAGCGCCCATCAGGCCGACGAGATAAATATTGCCGCGAACCGGGGGTCCGGCCGAAGATTGGATCGGAGCGGTCATCATGCCGGGAATTCTAGCGCGGAACGTCCGCCACCGATCGCTCGCACGCCCGGCACGAAAGCAAACGGGGAGGCTTCGCCTCCCCGCGCGTGCGCAGCGTAACGCCTAACGCAAAGTCAGCGCTTCCTTCAGGATGCGCGGTGTGATGAAAACCAACAGCTCGCTCTTGTCGTCGATCTTTTGGTTCTGCTTGAACAGGAAGCCGACATAAGGCAGATCGCCCAGGACCGGAACCTTGTTGGTGGTGCTGCTCTGAGTCTGCTCGTAGATGCCGCCGATCACGACCGTCCCGCCGTTGTCGACCAGGACTTCGGTCGTTACTTGCTTGGTGTCGATCGCGGGGCCTGCGGGCGTATCGGTTCCGCGGGTGTCTTTGTGGACCGCGAGATTCATGATGACGCGATCATCCGGGGTGATCTGCGGTTTCACCTTGAGCGACAGGGTCGCCTTCTTGAACGCGATGCTGGTCGCGCCGCTCGAGGTGGCCTGCTGATACGGGATCTCGGTCCCCTGCTCGATCACAGCCTCCACCTTGTCGGCGGTGATAACGCGCGGGCTCGAGATCACCTTGCCGCGGCCGTCGGCCTGAAGCGCGGAGATCTCGAGATTGAGGAATCGCGTCAAGGCCTGGTTGAAGAGGATGACGGAGAACACTCCCGGGTTGACGCCGCTGATAGAAGGCGCGGGCAGATTGACACCGAGGGTCTGATCGAAGGTTGATTGGGTCTGGATCTGACCACTGGTGAAGCCGGTGTGGCCTAACTGTCCGCCAACCGTGCCCCGCACTTGCGATCCAGCGATGGTGGTGCCAGTCACGCCGGTATTCGGATTCTGCAAGTTGTTAAATCCCAGCCGCACGCCCAGATTGCGGCTGAATTTGTCGGAGGCTTCCACCACGCGCGCCTCGATCATCACTTGGCGCACGGCCACATCGACCTGGCGCAGCAGCTGACGCACTGCTTCGAGTTTCGACGGGGTGTCCTGTACGAATACCGTGTTGGTGCGCGGGTCGACCACAGCGCTGCCCCGCCGCGAAAGGATGCGCTGATCCTTGTCGGTGAGCAGTTTGCGGAAGTCGTCGGCCTTCTGGTAGTTCAACTGGAAGCTCTCGGTGCGAGTGGGCTCCAGGTCGGCGATCTGCTGGCGCGCCTCGAGCGCGAGTTTCTCTTTGGTGGCGAGCTCATCGCGCGGCGCAATCCAGACCACGTTGCCGGTCTTACGCATGTCCAGGCCCTTGCTCTGAAGGATGATGTCGAGCGCCTGGTCCCAGGGCACATCCTTGAGCCGCAACGTGAGGTTACCGCCGACGGTATCGCTGGTGATGATGTTCAAGCCCGTGAAGTCCGCGATTACCTGCAGCACCGCACGCACCTCGACGTTCTGGAAGTTGAGCGAAAGCTTCTCGCCTGTATAGCGGCCGCTTTGTACCAACCGGTTCGGATCGCCCACCACCGGCTTCACCTCGAGGATGAAGCGCGAATCGGTCTGATAGGCGGCATGTTCCCATTCGCCCTTGGGCTCGATCACGATGCGGGTGTTGTTGCCCTGGCGAAACGCCTCCACCGTCTGCACCGGGGTGGCGAAGTCGACTACGTTCAGGCGTCGTTCGAGATTCTTCGGCAGCGACGTCTGCAGCAGATCGATCACGATCTGCCGCCCCTGGGTACGCAGGTCTATGCCGGTGGAATTATCCGACAGATCGATCACCACGCGCCCCTCGCCCCCGGCGCCGCGACGGAAATCGATATCGCGAACACTGTGCTTTTGCGCGCCAGGCGCGGACTCGGCGAAATGCGAAACCGAGCCGGAGGCGGCAGCAGCCGGAGCGCTCTGCAGCGTGATCAACAGATCTTTGCCGTCGACCTTCGTTTCGAAGCCGAGCGCACGGCTCAGGTTGAGCACGAGCCGGGTGCGTCCGCCGGCCTCCACGATATTGAGGCTGCGCAGCTCGCCTTCGCTCACCTCCTGACTGTTGCGGCCGAGCGCGTTGGCGGTGTTCGGGAAATCGAGCGCGATACGGGGCGGATTGTTGATGGAGAAGCCGGCGGGCGGATTGGCAAGCGGCTGGGCTAGCGTAACCTTGACGACGACCTGGCCAGCCTGCTGGCCCGAGACGTTGATGGCTTCAATCCGGTTGTTTTCCGCCGCAACCGCCACGAGCTGCGACAAGCCGAGTACCATCGCGCAGACCACGCCCGCGAACGTTCTGACGATCGTGCTGAACGTGTTCATTTCTTCGCGACCTCCTGTTCCTCTTGCAGTTGCAGGGTGCTGGCGCGCTCGGCCCAGTCGCCGGCGCCGTCCTGCACGATTTCCCTGAGCTTGACGTTGCCCTCGTCGATCTCGGTGATCAGACCGAAATTCTGGCCGAGGTAGTTGCCCTTCTTCACCCGGAACAAGTTGTTGTCGGGCGTCTTGATCAGAGCGAACACCTGGCCCTTCTGTGCCAGCGTTCCGACCATGCGGAGATTCTCGAGCGGATAGGCTTCCAGCGGCTCGCGCGGGCGGTTGAGATCGGGTTGTATGCCGCTGCCGGCCGTCTGCTTCGGCGCCTCGATCTTGCGCGGTCGGAACGGATCGAGCAGGCCGTCCTTATCCGCCGAATACGCGAACGCTTCGAACGGCTTCACTTCGGGCAGCGGCTCGATGCGTGGTCGCGGCATGTTGTCCTGATCCTTGACCCAGGCCTGGAGCTCCTGCATCTTTTCGCCGGCGCAGCCCCCCAGCAGCACGGCGGCCAACACGATAGCGGTGCGCGCGCGCATCATTTGCCTTTCGCCTGCGGCTTGGCGGCCTTGCGCTGCCGGGCCACTTCTTCTTCGTCGAGATAGCGGTAGGTCTTGGCCACCGCGTCCATGACGAGCTGGCCGTCCTTGCCCGTCGTTAGACCGATGTCGTTCAGCGTCACGATGCGGGACAGACGCGAGATGTCGGTGGCGAACGCACCGAAGTCGTGATAGCTGCCCGTAATGCGAAGCTGAATCGGCAGCTCGGCGTAAAATTCGGACATGGTCTCGGCGGCGGCCGGCTTGAAAAGGTCGAACTGCAGTCCCCGACCGAGGCCCGCCTGGTTGATATCGGTCAGCAGCGCATCCATCTCCGACTTGCTCGGAAGCTGCTTCAGCAATGCACCGAACGATTTTTCAATATCGTCAAGCTGCTTGCGATACGCGTCGAGGTTGATCGCCTGTTTCTTCTTGTCGAGGAACGTCTGACGCAACTGCGCTTCTTTGCTGCGATGACCGTCGAGCTCCTCCATCTGGTTCTGCCAGTCGAACCAGTAGCTCAGGAACACGATCAGCAGCAGCAGGATCACCAGCGCGCCGAGCTTCGGCCCGAGCGGCCAGGTGCCGATGCTTTTGGGGTCGAGTCGCCTCAGGTCGTCCAGCGTCATGCGGGCACCTAGATCAAAAGGGTCAACCGCCTGCGGCGGCGGCGACGGACGAAGTGTGTTGCGGTGTGCTTGCCGGAGCTAGGAGTCCGGTTCGAGTCGGCTTGGCCCCCGGCTTGCCGTCGCTGGCCTGAGCCCGAGCCAGGCTCACGTTGAGCTGGAATTCGGACAGACGCTGATTGTTCTGCAGCGCCGTCTTGATCTCCACCAACGTGGCCTGCTCCAGCCACGGCGAGGATTCGAGATTGCGCATCAAAGTCGAGACTCGCGCATTGGATTGTGCGTAGCCGGTGATCGCGACCCGCTGCCCGGTCTGCTTGACCGTCTTGAGATACACGCCATCGGGGAGCTGGCGCACCAGCTCGTCGAGCAGGTGGACGGCCTCGGCGCGATTGGCCTGGAGCGATTCGACCACTTTCTTGCGCGCCAGCAACTGCGCGGTCTGTTCGCGCAGCTTCTTGATCTCTGCGATCTGCTTGTCGAGCTCGGCGATCTTCTGTTCGAGATAATGATTGCGTGCGAGTTGATCTTCGATGCGATCGGCGAGCAGGGTATGCACGATGAACCAGATGCCGACGCCGAACAAGGCGACCGCGGCGGCGACGACGAAAAACTGTCGCTGTAGCGCCTTTCGCTTCAGCGCTCGGTGCGGGAGCAGATTGATGCGGATCATGACGGGTCGAACCTTCGCATTGCCAAGCCGCATGCCACCATCAACGCCGGCGCATCGGCCTGCAGATTGCGGGGGCGCACGTTGCGCGACAGCTCCATGCCAGCGAAGGGGTTCGCGACCAGGGTGTTCACTTGCGTGCGCTTGGCGACCGCCTCGTCGATACCGGGAATCGAGGCGCAACCGCCGGCGAGCACGATATGGTGCATCTGGTTGTACTGCGTGGAAGCGAAAAAGAACTGCAGTGAACGGGCAATTTCGAGGCTCAACGTATCGACGAACGGCCCCAGCACTTCCGATTCGTAGTTCTCCGGCAACTGCCCGGGTGTGCGCTTGTTGGCTTCGGCTTCCTCGGGGGTCAGACCGAAAACGCGCTGAATGTCGAGCGTGAGTTGATTGCCGCCGAACGGCTGCTCGCGCGCATAAACCGATTGACCGTTGCGCATCACGCTCAGCGTCATGAGGTTGGAACCAATATCGAATACGGCGACGTTCTGATCCTTGCCTTGCTGCGGGAAGCCGCGTTCGATCAGTTCGAACGCAGTCTGGGTTGCGTAGGATTCGACATCCATGACCGCGGTTTTCAGCCCCAAGCCCGCAGCCTCGGCGACCGCCTGTCGATCTTCGACTTTCTCCTTGCGGGACGCTGCGATGAGCACTTCGACGTCGTCGGGACTGTTGGCAGCGGGGCCGAGCACCTGGAAGTCGAGGTTCACCTCGTCGAGCGAGAACGGGATGTACTGATTCGCTTCGGTTTCGACCGTGAGCTCAAGGTCATCTTCCTGCTGGCCGGCCGGGACGATGATCTTCTTGGTGATCACGGCCGAGGTAGGCAGCGCCATAGCGAGGTTCTTGATACTGAACTTGCCGCGGTTGTAGCCGCGCTTGAGCGCATCTGCCACCGCGTCGAGGTTCTGTATGTTGCCGTCGACCACTGAATCGCGCGGCAGCGGCTCGATCGAGTAGCGCTCGATACGCAATGCGTTCTTGCCAGCGTCGACGACTTCGACCAGTTTGACCGAAGACGAGCTGATATCGCACCCGATCACGGGGGACGTCTTCACCTTGAAGAGGCCTCCGAGGAAGCTCAGGTCGAAATCAAATTTTCCCTTGAACATTGGCAGCTTAGCCGCTTAACGTATAATTTACATGAAAATCCTAGCAACATCTGTTTGGGGAGTAAAGCAATAAAATCGAGGCTTTCCGGCCGCTTATAATCGTGTAGGCTTTTTGCAACAGGGTATAGGGGCGCCGTTTCGATTGCACTATTACGGTTGCCTAGCGTCTCACGCATCTGTTCGACGTTCAAGGACCCGCCACGGGAATGCGCCGCGCGCTGACTGCACTGTTCGTTCTGCTTGCCCTGCCGCTGGCGGCGATGCTGCTGCTGTCGTTCGCGGTCATCCTGGTCTATCCGACCTTACCTTCGCTGGAAGCCCTGACGGACTATCGGCCGAAGATTCCGTTGCAGGTGTTCACGGCCGACGGCGTACTCATCGGCGAGTTCGGGGAGGAGCGGCGCGCGCTGGTGCGCATCGAGGACGTTCCCGCGACAATGAAGCGGGCCATCGTGGCGGCCGAGGACGAGCGCTTCTACCTGCACGGGGGTGTCGACTATGTCGGCGTGGCCCGGGCCGCGTGGTCGAACTTCACCTCGGGCGGCGTGAAGCAGGGAGCGAGCACCATCACGATGCAGGTCGCGCGCAATTTCTTCCTCTCCAAGGAAAAAACGTTCAGCCGCAAATTCAACGAGATGCTGCTCGCGTTCAAGATCGAGCACAGCCTCAGCAAAGACCAGATCCTGCAGCTTTACATCAACCAGATCTTCCTTGGCCAGCGTGCGTTCGGGTTTGCCGCTGCCGCGCGCATCTATTTCGGCAAGTCACTCGAGCAACTGAGCATTGCCGAAATGGCCATGCTCGCCGGGTTGCCCAAGGCGCCATCGCGGTTCAACCCGGTCGCAAACCTGAAGCGCGCTACGGCCCGCCAGCATTACGTATTGGGCCGCATGCGCGATCTGGGCGATATCACGCCGGCGCAGTACCAAGAGGCTTTGCAGGAGCGCCTGGAAATCAAGGGGGTGCTGCGCGAGTACGCGCTGCACGCGGACTATTTCGCCGAAATGATCCGCCAAGCCATGTATGACCGCTACAAAGACGACGCCTATCATCGCGGTTATCGCGTCTACACCACGCTCGACAGTCGACACCAGCGCGCAGCGTACGAAGCGGTCCGCGCAGGCGTCGTTGCCTACGATCGGCGCCACGGTTACCGCGGTCCCGAGGCTTTCGTCGATCTGCCGGCGGGTGTGAGCAACGATATGGCCGAAGACGCACTGCAGGACGTCGCCGATAGCGACGATTTGCTCGCCGCCGTGGTCATTGAGGCAAGCCCTCGGCAAGTGCGCGCCGTAATTCGCGGCGGAGATTCGGTGATGGTTCGTGGCGATGGGTTGAAGTTCGCATCCTCGAGCCTCACCGAGAAAGCGAGCGCTAACCATCGTATTCGCCGCGGCGCCATCGTGCGGGTGAGCAAGGACGCCAAGGGCAATTGGGTTATCGCTCAATTGCCGCAAGTGGAGGCCAGCCTGGTGTCGGTCGATCCGCGCAGCGGTGCCATCCGTGCGCTCGTGGGCGGATTCGATTTCAAGCGCAACAAATATAACCACGTCACCCAGGCGTTGCGCCAGCCGGGCTCGAGTTTCAAGCCATTCATATATTCGGCTGCACTTGAGAAGGGCTTTACCCCAGCCACCATCATCAACGATGCGCCGCTACGCTTCGAAGCCCGGCAGACCGGATCCGAGGCGTGGGAACCGCACAACTACGACGGCACGTTCGACGGTCCGATGCGGCTGCGCACCGCACTCGCGAAATCGAAGAACCTGGTCTCGGTGCGCATTCTGCAGGACATCACGCCGCAGTACGCGCAGGACTACATCACACGTTTCGGTTTCGATCCCAAGCTTCATCCGGCATATCTCACCATGGCCTTGGGCGCGGGCAATGTCACGCCGATGCAGATGGCCGTCGGCTACTCGGTATTCGCCAACGGCGGTTTTTACGTGCCGCCGTATTTCATCGAGCGCATCGAAGATCCTCGACATCAAGTGCTTGCCAAGGTGCAACCGCGCCGCGCCGGTGAAGGCGCCGACCGCGTCATCGATGCACGCAACGCCTTCCTGATGTCGAGCTTGTTACAAGAGGTCGTACGCTCCGGTACGGCGGGCCGCGCAATGCAATTGGGGCGATCGGATCTGGCCGGCAAGACCGGGACAACGAACGACTTCATCGATGCGTGGTTTGCGGGCTATCAGCCCGGACTGGTGGCGGTGGCCTGGATCGGTTTCGACAATCCGCGCTCGCTCGGACGCAACGAGACGGGCAGCAGAGCTGCGCTTCCGATGTGGATCTCGTACATGGGTGACGTGCTGAAAGGCGTACCAGAGCAAGCGCTCACACCCCCCCCGGGTATCATGATGGCGCATATCGACCCCGTGACGGGCCTGCGGCTGCCTGTCGGTGGCGTAAGTGAATATTTTTACCAGGAGTTCCTTCCCCCGGAGGAACCGCTGGAGCCGCCGATGAGCGCCGAGCGGCCGCTCGACGAAGTTCGAAATCAGCTCTTTTGAGGCGTGCGTGGGCAGAGACGGATCAGGCAAGAACGGCCATCTGCGCGAGCGCATCGCTCACTTGGCGGCGCGGATCATGGCCGAAGATGGGGTCGATGATTTCGGCTATGCGAAGCGCAAGGCCGCTCGCCAGGCCGGCGCGCGTGACGCCAAGGCATTGCCGGACAACGAGGAAGTAGAACACGCGCTGGCAGCTTATCGCTCGCTCTATCAGCGCCAGGAGCATCCGCCACTGCTGCTCGAATTGCGCGCGCATGCGCTTACCGTCATGCGAATGCTTGCTCGCTTCAAGCCTCATCTGACAGGTCCGGTGCTTTCGGGGGTGGCAGGTCGGCACTCGGACATCGATCTGCAACTCTTTGCCGAGAACACCAAGGAGGTGGAGATCTTTCTGCTGAACCGGGGTGTGCGCTACCGCGCCACGCAAGTACGCGTGTATCTCAACAACGGCGAGCGCGTGGTACCCGGTTTCAGCTTCGAGCACGACGCGGTTGAGGTCCGGCTGACCGTGTTCGATGCGCACGACCTGCGCCATAGCATCCGCGCGACCCCGACGGGGCGGCCGCTCGAGCGCGCACCCATCGCTGCGGTCGAGGAACTGCTTGGCGGCGTGGATCAGTCTGCCTCGCGTAACCATTGCGCGGCTTGCAGCGCGAAGTAGCTGAGGATGCCGTCGGCGCCGGCGCGTTTCATCGCCAGCAGCGATTCGAGGATGCACCTGCGTTCGTCGATCCAGCCGTTCTGAGCGGCGGCCTTGAGCATCGCGTACTCGCCGCTCACCTGATAGACGAAAGTCGGCACGCGAAACTGCTCCTTGACGCGGCGCACGATGTCCAGATACGGCAGGCCCGGCTTGACCATCACCATGTCGGCACCTTCGTCCAGATCAAGCGCGACCTCGCGTAACGCCTCGTCCGAGTTGGCCGGATCCATCTGATAGGTGTACTTGTCGCCGCCGCCGAGCATGGCGCTTGAGCCGACCGCGTCACGGAACGGGCCGTAGAATGACGATGCGTACTTAGCCGAGTACGCTAGGATGCGCGTGTGAATGTGGCCCTGAGCATCGAGCGCGGCTCGAATGGCGCCGATGCGACCATCCATCATGTCGGATGGCGCCACCATGTCGACGCCTGCCGCGGCCTGGATCAGTGCCTGGCGCTGCAGGGCCTGCAGCGTCTCGTCGTTGAGGACGTATCCGTTCGCATCCAGCAGGCCGTCCTGACCGTGACTCGTATACGGGTCGAGCGCGACATCGGTCATGACGCCGAGCGCCGGAAACTCCCGCTTCAACGCGGCAATAGACCGCGGTACCAGTCCATCAGGATTGAAAGCTTCGCGTCCGTCGGGGCTTTTCAGGTTGGCGGCGACAACCGGAAAGAGTGCGATTGCGGGCACGCCAAGTTGGATACAGCGCCGTGCTTGTTCGAGCAGATGATCGAGTGTCATGCGCTGCACGCCAGGCATCGACGCTACCGCTTCGGTGCGGGCGTTGCCATCCAACACGAATACCGGATAGATGAAGTCGTCGGCGCTGAGCTTGGTCTCGCGCATGAGTCGGCGGCTGAACTCATCGCGACGCATGCGACGCATGCGCAGCAACGGAAAGCGGGCGGTTCGAATCTGGGACACGTTACCTCCTGAACATCGTGTAGAACCCGGGTGGGAATCGGCCTGGGAACTAATCTCGGACGCGGTGCGTCTCAATGCGTAGACGATGTCTCATCGTCTCCCGCTTCTCCTCCCTGAGCGGGCGCCTTAATCCCAATTAAGGCATTTTTGCCCCCGGCTTTGCTCCCCTTTAGCCGGGGGTTCTTATTTTGCGAGCCCACTTCGCGGAGCGACGGATCGTCGGGCAGATCGAGCCAGCGAGCGATTACCGCGCGTGCCTCGTCGACCCCGATACCGGCATGGCTGGAGAAAAGTTGCACACTGCATCTCATGCCGGATGTGCCGGCCCACTGTTCGATCCTGCGCAAAGCCAACAAGGCCTGACTGCGCGAGATCTTGTCCGCCTTGGTGGCGAGAATATGCACGGGCAGATCGCGTGGTGCAAACCACGCGAGCAGCTGGCGGTCGAGCGGCGTGAGCGGATGACGAATGTCCACGACGAGAACGAGACCCTGTAGTGCCGCGCGCTGCGCCAGGTAGGCGTCGACGAGCCGACCCCAGCGCCGGCGCAAGGACTCGCCCACCCGCGCATAGCCGTAACCAGGCAGATCGACCAGTAAGCGCTCGGGCGCCAGCTCGAATAGTTGGATGGTGCGCGTCTTGCCGGGTTGGCGCGCGACGTAGGCGAGTCTGCGTCGGCGCGTGAGCGTGTTGATCGCGCTCGACTTGCCGGCGTTCGACCGGCCCGCAAACGCGACCTCGCGACCCGATTCGGGTGGCAGCTGATTCAGATCGGCGGCGGTACACAGCAGTCGGGCGTGATCGAAGGCGGTCATGAGGCAGTACAACATGGCCCGCCTGGCATGGGCGTGCGCGCTTACTATAGAATACGCCGCTTTCGATCAGGCGTCGTGAAGGGCAGGGTGATGAGGGTGCGCGCAGCAGCGCTGGCGGTTGGAATCACGATAGCAGGCGCGAGCGCCTGGGCAGCCGAGCCGACAAAGGGCGGGGCAGACCTCGCCAGAGGCGAGAAGATCGCAGCCGAGGTCTGTGCCGCGTGTCATGGACCCGACGGTAACAGTCCGCTACCCGAAAACCCGAAGCTCGCCGCGCAAGTGGCCGCCTATACCGCCAAGCAGCTCGCCGACTTCAAGGCGGACAAGACGCGCAAGAGCCCAATCATGTCGCCCATGGCCACGCCCCTGTCCGAAGCGGACATGAAGGCGGTTGCAGCTCACTATGCTGCGCAGAAGCCGAGGGTCGGCGAGGCGCATGACAAGGCCACCGTAAGTATGGGCGAAAAGCTGTACCGCGGCGGTAATGCGGCTACCGGCGTTCCGGCTTGCAGCGGCTGCCACGGACCTGCCGGTGCGGGCGTCCCGGCGCAGTATCCGCGCCTTTCCGGGCAGCACGCGCAATACACCACCGCACAATTACGCGCATTCCGTTCCGACGAGCGCAGCAACGATCCTAACCAGATCATGCGCCAGATCGCGGCGCGCATGTCGGATCGTGAAATTGCCGCGGTCGCCGACTATATCGCCGGACTGCACTGAGATATCGAATTTTGCTACCGCACGCATGGCGCAGGCGCAAGGCCGCGCAGCCTGAAGCAACGTATGCCGGGACGCTCGGCGCGAGCAAACGGCCATCGGTCCGTCAAGGGCGATAGTTCGCCGTTAACAGGCATCTCGCGCCGTCGTGCGAAACGCCTGTGACGCCGCCTCGATAGTGCGCTCGATCTCGACCTCGCCATGGGCGGACGAGACGAAGCCCGCTTCGAACGCGGAAGGCGCAAGGTAAACGCCTTGCGCCAGCATCGCATGGAAGAAGCGATTGAACGCGGCGGTGTCGCATGCCAGGACTTCGGCCAGACTGCGCGGCGCGCTCGAACGGAAATAGAGCCCGAACATGCCGCCGATCGATTGCGCGCTGAATGGGACGCCGGCTTGTCGCGCCGCCTCGACCAATCCCGCCGTCAGCGTGCGGGCCGTTTCCTCCAGGCGCTCGTAGAAGCCGGGCGACTGTACGAGGTTGAGCGTAGCCAATCCGGCCGCCAGCGCGAGCGGATTGCCCGATAACGTCCCCGCCTGGTACACCGGGCCGAGCGGCGCAACGCACGCCATGATGTCGCGCCTGCCGCCGAATGCGGCCAGAGGCATGCCGCCGCCGACCACCTTGCCGAGTGTGACCAGATCGGGCGTAATGCCGTAGCGGCCGGCCGCGCCCCGCAAACCCACACGCAGACCGGTCATCACCTCATCAAGGATCAGCACCGCGCCATGGCGGGTACTCAGCGCCCGCAAGCTGGCGAGAAAACCTTCGCTCGGCGCCACCAGGTTCATGTTGCCCGCGACCGGTTCGACGATGATCGCGGCGATGCGTTCGCCCGCTTCGGCGAACGCCGCGTTTACGGCGGCAATGTCGTTGTACGGCAGTACGCGCGTATGCTTGGCCACGTCGGTTGGCACGCCAGCCGAGCTCGGCTGGCCGAAGGTCAGCGCGCCGGAACCGGCTTTCACCAAAAGCGAATCGGCGTGGCCGTGGTAGCAGCCGTCAAACTTGATGATTGCATCGCGTCCGGTGAAGCCGCGCGCGAGGCGGACCGCGCTCATGGTCGCTTCGGTGCCGGAGCTCACGAGCCGCACCTGCTCCATGCCCGGCACCAGCATGCACAGCAGTTCGGCCAGTTCGACCTCGGCTGCCGTGGGTGCACCGTAGCTCAAGCCTGCGGCGGCGGCGGCCTGCACGGCGCTTACAACCTGCGGATGCGCGTGGCCGACGATCATCGGGCCCCACGAGCCGACGTAGTCGATGTAGCGCCGACCCTCGGCGTCCGTGAGCCACGCACCGTTGGCGCTACGTATGAAAGGCGGCGTGCCGCCAACGGCGCGAAACGCACGCACCGGAGAATTCACGCCACCGGGAATAGTCAGTTGTGCACGTGCAAACAGCTCTGCGTTGTTCATGCCTTGTCGATCAGTCCTCGTACAGCGCGGCAAATCGGCGCGCCGTTGCCGCGATATCGGCGCTATCGAACAGCGCCGACACCACGGCGAGGGCATTGACGCCGTTCTTGACCAGGGGGCGCGCGTTTTCGAGGGTGATGCCACCGATTGCCACGATCGGTAGTACCGTGCGTCGCCGTACCTCGGCGACAAGGTCGAGCGAGGCGCGAATGTCGCCCGGCTTGGTGGTAGACGCGAAGAAGCGTCCGAAGGCAACGTAATCGGCGCCGTCCTGCTCGGCGGCCAGCGCTCGATCGATTTCGTTGTAGCACGAAATACCGATGAGGGCATGCGGCAACCGCGCCCGCGCTGCGGTTGCGTCGCCATCGTCGCGCCCGAGATGTACCCCATCGGCGCCGATTTGTGCTGCGAGCCCGATATCGTCGTTCACGATCAACGGCACCGCGTGACGGCGACACAGTGCGAGTAGCGAGCTCGCCTGTTCGAGGCGCATCGCCGGGGATGCGTTCTTGTTGCGATACTGCAGCAGGCGGGCACCGCCGCTGAGCGCCGCTTCCACCAACGCGCACAAGCGCGCGCTATCGGGCTCGTCGGGCGTGATCGCGTACAGGCCGCGAATAGACGTGTCAGTCCTTGTCGTCTTCATTATCGCGAGCCCAGAACATCCGGTCGGGAATGTGCTGTCCCATGCCCGGGCGAAAGCCCTGCTTCAGGCTCTGCCAGGTGAATTCCTGGGCATCACGCACCGCGTCTTCCATAGCCAGCCCGTTGGCGAGTGTGGCCGCAATCGCGGCCGCCAGCGTACAGCCCGAGCCGTGGTAAGCGCCGACCAGCCGATCCCATGAATCGGACCGGACCACCCCGTTCTGGTTGTAAAGCGTGTTGACCACCTTCGGCGTGTTTGCATGCGTGCCCGTGATCAGCACGTACTGGCAACCGAGCCGCACGATGCGCTGGGCGTACGTGTTCTGGTCCAATTCGTCCGATTCATCACCCTCGCTGGCCGCGATCCGCCGTGCCTCCACTACGTTGGGCGTGAGTACGGTCGTTTGCGGGAACAGCATCTCGCGCATGGCGGCAATCACGTCGTCGCCGGCGAACTCATCGCCGCGTCCCGAGGCGAGCACCGGGTCGAGCACCAGCGGCACATCCGGATAGTCGGAAACTACCTCAGCGATCGCTGCGATGTTCTCGATGCTGGCTAGGACGCCCAGCTTGAACGCGGCCACCGGCATGTCTTCGAGCACGCAGCGCGCCTGGTCGGCCACCCAATCGGGCTCGATCGGCATCACGGCTTCGACTCCGATCGTATCCTGCACCGTCAGGCCGGTGATTACGCTGACCGGATGGCAGCCCATGGCAGCGAGCGTAAGCACGTCGGCCTGTACACCGGCGCCGCCGCTCGGGTCGGTCGCAGCGAACACCAGTACGATCGGGGGTGCTTCGCTCATGACGCTCTGGCGGAGGAAAATTATCGATTAGAATTCATTCTATCCGCAAACTTCGAACGCAAGCCATGACGATCGTCGACGCCACGGTCTTTCGCACCTACATGTGCCTGATCTGCGGCTTCCTCTACAGCGAAGCTGCCGGGCTGCCGGACGAAGGGATCGCGCCCGGTACGCGCTGGCAGGACGTGCCGATGAACTGGTCGTGCCCGGAGTGCGGCGCGCGCAAGGAAGATTTCGAGATGGTGGAGATCTGACACTGCTCTCACAGCGGAGACGCGAGATGCGCATTTTGCACACCATGATCCGGGTCGGCGATTTGGAACGCTCGATCGATTTCTATTGCAAGGTGCTCGGCATGCAGTTGCTGCGGCGACGAGACTATCCCGACGGGCGTTTCACCAATGTTTTCGTCGGCTACGACGACGAAGCGCGTGCCGCGGTGCTGGAGCTCACGCACAACTGGGACACCAAGAGCTACGACATGGGCAATGGCTATGGCCATGTCGCAATCGAGGTCGACGACGCGTACCGGGCCTGCGAAGACGTCACACGTCGCGGCGGCAAGGTGACACGTCCGGCCGGTCCCATGAAACATGGCACCACGGTGATCGCGTTTGTCGAAGATCCGGACGGCTACAAGATCGAGCTCGTCCAGCGCAAATCGGTCGCCTGAGATCGTCTTAGCGGGTCGCGGCGATTGCGTTCGCCAGCGCCACGTAGTGCGCCACCGAGAGTGTTTCGCCGCGCGCGCGCGGATCGATGCCGAGCGAGCGCATCTGCGCTTCGCCGGCAAGGCCTGCGAGCGCGTTGCGCAGGGTCTTGCGCCGCTGCGCGAACGCCGCGGCGACAATGCGTCGAAAGACGGCCTCATCGGTTGCCGGGCAGGGTAAGGGATCGTGCGGGCGCAGGCGCGCGAACGCCGACTCGACTTTGGGCTGCGGCCGAAACGCACCAGGCGGGACGCGGAACAGACGTTCGACCGCGAAGCGGTAGCCGAGCATCACCGTGAGCCGCCCGTACGCGCGGCTGCCTGCCGCCGCCGTCATGCGATCGACCACTTCGCGCTGCAGCATCACGTGGATATCGCGAATCGACGCAGCGCGCTCGCTCAGCCGAAACAGCAGCGGCGAGGAGAT
Organism: Burkholderiaceae bacterium; assembly: GCA_011525945.1. Classification (GTDB taxonomy): domain Bacteria; phylum Pseudomonadota; class Gammaproteobacteria; order Burkholderiales; family WYBJ01; genus WYBJ01. Next base: position 22,154 of record WYBJ01000074.1, read on the forward strand.
GTTGTACGGCAGATTGCCGACCACCCGAAGGTCGGTCCCGAGCGCTGCGAAGTCGTACTCGAGTGCATCGCCGAGGTGCACCGTGAGCTGTTCGCGCGGATAGTCTTGTGCAAGCCGCGCCGCTAGATCGCGATCGATCTCGATCACGTCCAATCGTTTCACGCGCTTGAGCAGGGCTCCTGTCAGCGCACCCAACCCCGGCCCGATCTCGAGCAGGCGCTCGTCGGGCCCCGGATCGATGTAATCGACAATGCGCTGGACGAATGCGGGCTCGACCAGGAAGTTCTGGCCGAAGCGCTTGCGCGCGCGGTGGGGGGCGAGCTGGGGCATCTTCGTGTTGCAGCATCCGCGGCCCGAGACTTCGGCCGGTCGCGGGGAGTGCGACTGCCGCGCCGGGGACATCAGCCTTCGACGGCTCGACGCGTACTCGCTCGCATGTGCCCGCGCACCGAAGCACGTTCGGCGTTGCGCGCCATGATCGCCGCAGCCTCGATGGCTTCAACGAGGCTGCCCGGATCGGCCCCGCCGCTCGCGGCGATGTCGAGCGCCGTACCGTGATCGACCGACGTGCGTACGATCGGCAGCCCGAGCGTGACATTGATGCCGCGCCCGAAGGCCGCGTACTTGAGCACCGGCAAGCCTTGGTCGTGGTACATCGCGAGCACCGCGTCGAACGCCTTCAGGCGCGTCGGCGTGAACAGCGTATCGGCCGGCAAGGGCCCTTGCACATCGAGGCCTTCGGCGGCGAGGCGTTCGATCACAGGCGTGATGATCTCAATCTCCTCGCGCCCTAGATAGCCCGATTCCCCGGCGTGCGGATTCAAACCGGCGACGCCGATTCGCGGACGATCGAGGGCATAGCGCCAGGATAGATCGTGCGCGAGGATGCGCAGCGTCTGCTCCAGCATCGGGGGATTGAGCCGCGCGGCCACCTCGCGCAATGCGACGTGCGTGGTCGCGAGCGCGACGCGCAACCCGCCACCGCATAGCATCATCACCACGCGCGGCGTCCCGGTTCGCGCGGCCAGCATCTCGGTGTGGCCGGTGAAGGCGACGCCGGCGGCGTTGATGATGCCTTTGTTAACGGGCCCAGTGACCAGCGCATCGAAGCGGCCGTCGAGACAGCCGTCGATCGCGCGCTCCAGCGTCTCGATCACGTAGGGGCTGTTGCGCGCATCGAGCTTGCCTGCACTGGCCGGCGCGCGCAGCGGGACGTGCAGAACCTCGAGCCCGCCCGCGCGATCGGCCTGGTGTCCCCGCCACTCGTTGAGTTCAAGCGGGACTCCGAGATCGCGCGCGCGGCTTGCCAGCAGATCTCGATCGGCGATGACGACTACCCGTGCCGGCAGTAGGCGGCCGGCAAGCCGCGCGACGATTTCCGGCCCGATGCCGGCCGGCTCACCCGGGGTCAAGGCCAACGTGAACACGCGCTCGCTCCGAAGCTGTGGAACGTGTAACTTTAGCATCGCGCCGTGCGGCTGCGGGATCGCGCTAGGGCTCAGCGCTCTTCGCTCCGGTACTCGACGTAGGCCTTGTCGCGCAACTGGCGCAGCCACTCCTGGTAGGCTTCGTCGGATTTGCGTTCGCGCAGTGCTTGCCGCGCGCTCAGGCGCAGCCGCTCCTTCGACATGTCTTCGTCGCGTCGCCCGAGCACCTGGATCAGATGCCAGCCGAACTCGGTCTTCACTGGCTGCGAGATCTCGTTCACCTTGAGCTGGTTCATGACACGCTCGAAGTCCGGAACCGTGTCCCCGGGCGAGATCCAGCCCAGATCGCCTCCCTTGGATGCACTCGCATCCTGCGATTGCAATCGCGCCAGTTCGGCGAAGCTTTCACCGTTGACGATGCGCTCGCGCAGTCCCAGGAGGCGGCTGCGCGCCTCGGACTCCGAAATGATTTCGTTGGTGCGCACGAGGATGTGGCGCACGTGCGTCTGCTGCACGATGACGGGCGCGGCACCGCGCTGGTCGATCAGCTTCAGGATGTGGAAGCCGTTGGGGCTGCGCAGTACGGCGCTCACATCACCCACGCGCATGCCCTTGACCGCGTCGAGGAATAGTCCGGGCAGGCGGCTTGCTTCGCGCCAGCCAAGTAGACCGCCCTTGAGGCCTTCGGGGGCATCGGAGTATGTCGCCGCCACCTGGCCGAAATCCGCGCCCTGCTTGAGTTGCGTCAGCGCCTCCTCGGCTCTTGCCTGGCGGGCCTGGATCTGTTCCGGGCTTGCCTGCTCGGGCACGCGCACGAGAATGTGCCCGAGGTTGTACTCCTCGCTGCGGCCAAGCACGTCCTGCCGGGTCTGCAGGAACGCATCGATCTCGGCATCGGTCACGACGATCTTGCTGTCCACCTCGCGCTCGCGCAGCCGGGCAATGGTGATTTCCTTGCGCAACTCGTCAAGGAATCGGGTATAGGAAACACCATCCTTCTCCAGCGCGGCGCGCAGTGCGGGCAGGGTGAGCTTGTTCTCCTGGGCGATGCGCGCGACCGTCTTGTCGAGTACCGCATCGTCGATGCGGATGCCGCTATCCTTGGCGAACTGGAGCTGAGCCTTCTGGCTGATCATGCGTTCCAGTACCTGTTTTTGCAGCACGTCGCTCGGCGGCAGCGGGGTGCCCTGGCGGCGCAACCTGTCGGCGGCGAGCTTGATTTGCTCGGCGAGATCGAACCGAGTGATGACTTCGTTGTTGACCACCGCGACGATGCGGTCGACTTCGAGCACACGCCGCGCGGGTGTCGAGGCGGCCTGTGGTGCGCTCGCGAGGAAGGTGAGCGAGGCCGTCGCAACGACGACCAGGACACGCTTGGCGTTCATCAGCGCAGGGGCGGCAGCGCGCTACCTTGAGGTTCGTTGATCTTGGTGTAACCGGCGATGTTCTGCCGCAACACGTCCAGTGGATTCGATCCGACCCTGGCGACGCCGTTGAGTTCCAGTTGCAGGAAGATCGAGCGCGACGAGTCTCCCTTACCCACGGCCACGTTGTGGTGCACCACGCGCAGCACCCAGCAGCCGCCGTTGTATTCGATGCCGGCGAGCCCCTCGGCGATGCGGCCGTCGCGCAGGGAGTAATTCATGCGCCCGACCCCGCTCCAGCCGCGCGCGATCGGCCACTGCGCCGACAAGTCGACGTTCTCCAGCACGTGGCGGGTAAAGCGGTAACCCAGATTCAGCACCTTGCCGACATCCGGCTGGTAGCGCGCGCCGACCGCGAACCTCTGCGTCTCGTTGAGCTCGCTGCTGTACTGCATGCCGATCTCGGCGATCAACGAGCGCGCAATCCGTCCACTCAGCGCTGCCAGGATGTCGGAGCCTTTGCCGCTGCGCGCCGGCACGCCCGGCACCGTCACCTGCTGGTCCTGGAAGTAGAAGCGCTGTGCGAAGCCCACGCGCAGCTGCTCGATGCCGGTCTGCGGATCGATCAGTCGCGACTGTACGCCAAGCGTGAGCTGATTGGCATCGTTGATCCGGTCCTGGCCGGCGAACTGGTTTTCGTTGTAGATGGAGGCGAAGTTGATATCACTCAGCGCGCTGTCGAAGTTGGGTAATCGGCTCTGGTCGCGAAACGGGACGTAGACGTAAAAAACCTTCGGCTCGAGCGTATGCAGATAGTCGCGCCCGCCAATGTTGGTGTTGCGCTCGAACGCGAGCCCCCCTTCGGCGCTGAAGATTGGCACGCTGCGATTTGCGTCCTGGGCGGTGGCGCTCACCTGATCGAGGTCGTAACGTGTGTAGTGCAGCCCGAGCTTGGGCTTGACGTAGGCGTACGGCGTCTGCAGCGGGAGCGCGATGCTCGGATAGGCGACCAGGCGCCGGCCGTTCACCAGCGTCGGGTGCTCGAAATGCGTGTAGCTGCTGTTGAAGGCGACGTCGGTGTTGAGCACATCGTAGTTGACCGTATCGAGGGTGAGCTGCGGCCAGCGGTTGTAAGGCGGCGTGATCGGCGCACGCGGATCCTGCAGCGTCTGCCAACGCTGCACGAAGCCGCTGAGGATCCACTGCCCGGTGCTGCCCAGCGAGCCCGCGCGCGATGCCATACCCTCACGCGGCAGCAGGATTTTCGAGGTCGCGTGGATCTGCGTGGACAGATCACGGAAGTAGTCGTTGTCCGAAACGCGTTGCAGATTCGCGTACAGCGACCATGGCCCCCAAGTCTGGGTGTGCAGCAAGTAGGCGGCCCAGCGATCATCGCCTTGCACCTTGTCGTCCGGTAGAGCCTCGAAGCGTGCGGTCCCGCGCATGCCGGGCTCGAGATAGCGGAACTCGTTGCCGATCATGAGCCCGCGCTTGGACATGATGTGTGGGGTGATGGTCGCATCGCGGTTCGGTGCGATGTTCCAGTAGTACGGGATGGAGAACTCCGCACCGCTCTTGCCGCTCGTGCCCAAGGTCGGCGAAAGGAATCCGGACTTGCGCTCGTCGCTCAGCGGAAAATCCATCCAGGGCGTGTACAGGATGGGCTGATTGAAGAACACGACGCTCGCATCGTAGGCGGTACCGACGTTGGCATTGCGATCGAGGTTGAGATCGCGCGCGCGCAGATACCAGTCATCGTCGCCGGGGCCGCAGGTGGTATAGCGTCCGTGGTCCACCCGGTAGCGGTTCTCGCCGACGAACAGCAGCTCCTTCGCGTCGCCGCGCGCGTTTTGCACGCCGAGATGAAAGGTCGGTTCCTGCAGATAGCCTTGCTCGGTTTGCAGGTTGAGCTTGAGGCGCGAGCCTTCCAGTACGTCGCCGTTGTTTCGCTCCAGGCGCACGTTGCCGACCGCTTCCACCTCGTCCGGCTCCACCTGGTAGAGCAGCCAATCGGCAAACAGTCGCTTGTCGCGCGTACGGAATCTGGCGCTGCCGCGCGCCTCTACGTCGCGCTCGAGACGGCCGCGAATCTCGTTCGCGTCGACGAAAACGGGCAAGCCCTCATCGTTCTCGAGGGCAGGCGTGGACAGAGACGGGTCGAGCTTCAGACCGAGACCCGAACCGGCGCCGTGCGCGTTGGCTGCGGCAACGAGCAGCGCAACGACGCTCAGCGGCGGCAAAGGTCGGGAGGGCATCGTCCTCGGTGGGAGCCTGGAAATTTGCGGTTCGGTCCTGACTGCCGCCGAACCGATACCGGAGCACGCGATCGTCACGCCGGACTACGGCTCGGCGAATGATAGAATCGCCGCTCTCGGAAGGCAATGCAATCGCGATGGATCGCGACGAACAGCTCAGGCTATGGGTGTGCGATCGGCTCGGTACGCCACCCGCGAGCATCACGCCGGCTTCCGAGGACGCGAGCTTTCGCCGCTATTTCCGCATCGGCTACGACGCCGGCACGCTGATTGCGATGGACGCGCCGCCGCCGCAAGAGAACTGCGCTGCGTTCGTGCATGTCGCCGGACTGTTCGGGCGTGCAGGCGTCAACGTTCCGCGGATCCTCGCGCAGGATCTCGAGCGTGGCTTCCTGCTGCTGACAGATTTTGGCCCCACGACGTACCTGCAGGCATTGCCGGCGGCGCGCGCCGACAGCATGTACCGCGATGCGTTGCAGGCGCTGGTGCGAGTCCAGGTCGCCAGTACCGCGGGTGCGCTGCCCGAATATGACGGTGAGCTGCTTCGGCGTGAAATGGCGCTGTTCCCCGACTGGTATGTAAGCCGTCATCTCGGACGAGCGGTCGATGCGCGGCAGCGCGAACTCCTGGAACGCATGTTCGACATCGTGATCGCGCGCAATCTC
>WYBJ01000075.1 GCA_011525945.1 Burkholderiaceae bacterium
CGCTGCTGAGTCTGGCCGGGTGTGCCGTGCTCGTGGGCACGGGCCTGAGGTCGAGTACCTACACCTTCAGCGACATGTTCGTTCGCGATCCGATGGCCGACGTGCTGAAGATGTTCGTTTGCATCGCGGTGGCCAGCGTCATCGTCTATTGTCGCGCCTACATCGACGCGCGCGGTATCTACCGAGGGGAGCTTTTCGTGCTGGCGTTATTCGCAACGCTCGGCATGATGGTGATGATCTCCGCGAGCCATTTGGTGCTGCTCTATCTCGGGCTGGAACTGCTGTCGTTGTCGCTGTATGCGATGGTCGGGCTGCAGCGCGATTCGCGTGTCGCGGTCGAGGCTGCGATGAAGTATTTCGTGCTAGGTGCGCTCGCTTCGGGTCTGCTTCTTTACGGCATGTCGATGATCTATGGCGCGACCGGGACGATGCAGCTCGGCCAGATCGCATCGGTGATCGCGACCGCCGAGAATCCCAAGGTGTGGGTGCTGGGACTGGGCGTGGCCTTCATCGTCGCCGGCATAGGCTTCAAGCTGGGCGCCGTGCCGTTTCACATGTGGGTCCCCGACGTGTACGACGGCGCGCCGACCGCGGTCACGATCCTCATCGGTTCGGCCCCCAAGCTTGCCGCGTTCGCACTCGTCATGCGTCTTCTGGTGGCGGGGCTGGAGGCGCTGGTGAGTGACTGGCAGCAGATGCTTGTGATTCTCGCGGCGTTGTCGCTTGCAATCGGAAACATTACCGCGATTGCTCAGACCAGCATCAAACGCATGCTTGCGTACTCGACCATTTCGCACATGGGCTTCGTGCTGCTCGGGGTGCTGGCGGGCGATCTCAACGGCTACGGCTCGGCGATGTTTTACGTGGTGATCTACGTCCTGATGTCTTTGGCGGCTTTCGGTATGGTTCTGCTCTTGTCGCGCAGAGGCTTCGAGGCCGACATGCTGGACGACTTCAAGGGGCTGAATCAACGCAGCCCCTGGTACGCATTCATGATGCTCATTACGATGTTTTCGATGGCTGGTGTACCGCCTACCGCGGGTTTTTACGCCAAGCTCGCGGTGCTGCAGGCGGCGTTCGCCGCGGGTTTTGCCTGGCTTGCGGTGCTGGCCGTGTTGCTCTCGCTGGTGGGCGCGTTCTACTACCTGCGGGTGGTGAAGCTCATGTATTTCGACGCGCCGCAGGATAGCGCGCCCATCCGGGCGCAGCCCGACATGCGGCTGCTGCTAAGCGCCAACGGGCTTTCGCTGCTGGCCCTGGGTATCCTGCCGCAGCCGTTGATGGCGCTGTGCGTGGCGTCGATCCAGTACTCGCTATAGCGATCGACAAGGCGTCAGTGGGAGGTGAAGTCGCCTGCGGCCGCATCGATTCGCCCTTGCATCGTCACACGTCACCCGCTCCGCGTTCGCCTCGACCCACTACTGTATTGTCCATGACAGCCGACTCAGAGCGCGATCTCACCGAGCATACGATCGAATCGAAGTCGGTCTACCAAGGCCGACTGCTGCGGGTACGGGAAGACCTCGTGCGCCTGCCGGACGGCAAGGTGGCACGGCGCGAGTACGTCGTGCATCCAGGTGCTGCGGTGATGCTTGCCATGCCCGATGCGCGCAGCGTGCTGATGGAGCGTCAGTACCGCTACGCGCTGAGGCGCCACGTCTACGAGCTGCCGGCGGGCAAGATCGATCCGGGTGAGGACGCGCTTGCGGCAGCCAAGCGCGAACTGCTGGAGGAAACCGGCTATCGCGCCCGGGAGTGGCGGCATCTGCTGACCACCTATCCGGTCGTAGGCTATTCCGACGAGCGCATCGAGCTTTATCTCGCCCGCGAGCTCGAACACGTCGGCCACGCGCTCGACGAGGGCGAATTCCTCGATGTGTTCGCGCTGCCGCTGGATCAGGCGCTGCAGTGGGTGAAAAGCGGGCGGATTGTCGAAGCGAAGACCATCATCGCGCTGCTGCTCGCTCAGAGAATCGCGACCGACGAGTGGTAGGGCGCAACGCTCACGCCACCGCTGGTCGGTAGGTGCTTTCCGGGCCGATTTCGCCTTCCATCGGGTAGGGCGATCGGAACAGGTAACCCTGGCCGTACTGGGTGCCCATCTGCAGCAGTATGTCGAGCGCCTGCTTAGTCTCGACGCCTTCCGCGATGACCTGCTTGGATAGCCCGCGCGCCACATCGTTGAGGGCGCGCACGAACAGCACGTTGGAGTTCCCTTCGCACAGGTCGCGAATGAAGCCGCCGTCGATCTTGATGTAATCGACTTCGAACCGCTTCAGGTAATAGAACGAGCTGAAGCCTGCGCCGAAGTCGTCGAGTGCGAAGCGGTGACCCATCTCCTTCAGCCGCTCGATGAACTTGAGCGTCACGTCGACCTCGGTCATGGCCGCCGTTTCGGTGATCTCGAACACGAGCTGCCCCGGGCGTACCGGCGCCGAGCACAGCAGCTGCTGAAAACGGGCGACCCACGCCGGATCCGAGATCGACACGCGCGACAGGTTGACGAAGTAGCGTAGCGGCTCGCGCGGCGCCGGGTTCGCCGCAACATGCCGCAATACCTTTTCCACCACGCGCAAATCGATTTCCCGGATCAGCCCCAGCGATTCGGCCAACTCGATGAATTGCGCCGGCTGGATGAGCGTATTGTCGTCATCGCGCAGCCGCGCCAGCACCTCGTAGTGCACGGTCTTTCGATCGGTGAGCCGAACCACCGGCTGGCAATGCAGCACGATGCGATCGGCATCAATCGCATCGCGCAGCTTTCGCGACCAGTGCACGCGCCGGTGCGTGCTGCGGCGGTCGTCCGGATCGTTGCCGAACAGTACGTAGCGGTTGCGCCCCGCTTCCTTCGCCTGGAACATGGCGGCGTCGACGTTCGACAGGAGCCCGGCGACGTCATTACCGTGAAACGGATAGAGCGCGACTCCGGCCGATGCGCTCACGCCCCACATGCGGTGGCCGGCGCGCAGCACACAGCGGTATTGCCGAATCGCTTCCAGCGACTTCTCGGTGAGCTCCGCCGCTTGCGCACGCAACAAGGTGCGCGCGATGATCGCGAACTCGTCACCTCCCAGGCGGAAGACCTTCGCGCCGGTCGACTCGAGCGCTTCGCGCAATACCGCCGCGATGCCAATCAGCAGTTGATCTCCTGCCGGGTAGCCGAAGCTTTCGTTGACGTAGCGAAAGTGATCCAGATCGAGAAACACGACGGTGCCGTGCTCGTCGGATTCGAGCGATTGCTGCAACTGCGTCTGCAGCGCGGTGCGATTCGGCAGCCCGGTGAGATGATCGCGTGCGGCCATACGCTCCATTTCCATCATCGCCGTCTGCGCCTCGGTCACGTCGCGCGCGGTGCCGCGGATGCCGATCACAGCGCCCGTATCCGTGGCCGTAAGGCGCGCATTGATGCCGATCCAGCGATCCTGGCCGTGGATCGTCTTGAGGTGGGTGAGGTAGTTGCGTACTTCGCCATTGCGCATGAGCTTGGCGAGGAAGCGGCGGTTGGCGATGTGGGCGGGGCGCGTCTCGAAATCGAAGAAGCAGCGCCCGATCACTGACGAGGGTTCGAGGCCGAAAACTTCGAGCGCGGCCGCGTTGACATATGTGAAGCGGCCTTGCGCATCGGTGGTCCAGACGAGGTCATGCGAGGTCTCCACCAGATCGCGGTAGCGCTTCTCGCTTTCGAGCAGCAATTGGATGACGCGGCGCTTGTCTTCGAGCGTCCGCTTGACTGCGGCCAACTCGTCGGACGCCGTCGCCCGCGACAACGCGGAAACGCTGTTGGTGCTGGCGAGCGTGTCGATCAGCTCGCGCGAATAGCGCCGGTGTCCGCCGTCGGTGCGGCGTGCGATCAGGATTCCGTGCTCGTGCCATCGGCGCAAGGTGTGGATGGGTAGGCCAAGGCGTTCCGCGGCCTCCTGGATGCTGTATTCGAAAGGCGGACGCATGTCCGCGCCTCCCTTGCGCGTTGAGGTCATTGCAATCTCGAGCGTTGTTTCGAGGCGAGCCGATCGAGGAAAGAGCGCTGTGCGTTGGCGAATTTTCTAATGCATCTGCTGCGACTCCGCCAGCCCGCTCTGGCGCGATACGAGTCGCTGCATGAGTTTGAGATCCCGGGTGTTGAGTCTGAGGGCACAGTCTACCCAAATTTCCACGATGTCGACCAGTTCAGCAAGCTCGATCTTCTGCACGCGCCGGCGTGCTGCGGCGATACCGTAGAGGCCGTTGCGCATTCGCGAGCGCTGCTTGATGAGCGCAGCGACCTCGGTTTCGCCTTGTCCGTCATCGACCACCCGGTCGATGACGCCGAGGTCGCGCATCTCCTCGGCGCTATAGATTCTGCCGCTGGTGAGTATCTCCTCGCCTCGCTTCTCGCCGACGCGCCGATAGAGGAAGGAATAGGCACCCATTCCGGGAAACAGATTGAACAGGATCTCGGGGAATCCGAATCGGGCGCTGCGTTCAGCGATGATGACGTCGCTCGACAGGGCAGCTTCGAAGCCGCCGCCCAGGCATTCGCCTTGCACCAGCGAGATGGTCGTGGCGGCAAGCTCGTGCGCGATGTAGTTGCGATACAGCACATCGACGCATGCCCGCCCGTATATCGACATGCCTGCACGGTCGCGATTGTCGATCAAGCCGCGGAACAGATCCAGATCGCCGCCCAGGTTGAACACACCCGGCATGGCCGAAGCAAGAACGACGTATTCGATCGGGTGCTCGTCGGCGCCGTCACTCACCACGCCGTGCGTCTGTGTGAGCATGTCGTAGTACGCCCGAATATCGCGCAGCAGCCCGGGGTTGAAGCACGGCCGTGGTGTGGGGCTCCAGCGCGACCACATCGCGTTCTGCGCAGGATCGAAGCGCGCGTGCAACTGTTCGGAGAAGCTGTACTCGAACCCAGGCGTGAGCTGCCGCGCCAGAGCGCTCTCACGAGCTTCCAACAACTGCAGCGGCACATTCATGTCCATCCTGAGTCTCCCGATTCGTTGATGATTTCAGGGGCTGTCGGTGCCATTCCGACAAGATCGTAGGAAATGTAGGGGAAGCAAACGTAAAATACAAATCTCACAGATTGTTAGGTTTCTTGTTGCTGAAAATCAATTTGGCCAGCGATGCGCTTTCTAAGCCAGGAAGTCTGGTAGAAACAGGCCATTTGTAAGATCAACGACGACAAAGCGTCAGAAGGCGTCTTACAAGCGCTGTAAGAAGTTTTCCTACAAGATCGGTAGCGCGCGCTGCACGGGCCGCGGGAGACGAACGGCGCGCGACGACCTAATGCCGGCGCGGTTCGCGACTTGAGGTATGCTGCGATCATGCATGGTACGCTGCTGCGCGCATTGCTGGGTGCATCCCTTGCAGGGAAGCGAGATGCGCTGCTGGCGCCGGGACCCCTGCTGATCGTTGCCAACCACGCGAGGGCGATCGATCCGCTGCTGGTATCCGCGCTCCTTTCCATCGACGCCATTGTCGTCGCCGTGCCGCGTGCCGCGCGCCATCCGGTCTGCAGATTATTTCTGCGCGCGCCGCGCGCCATGGTTGCCGACATGAGCGAAGCGTTGACCGCACGCCGGCTCGCACGTCTGATCCATCACGGCCGCAACATCGTCGTCTTTCCCGAGAATGGGCCGGTGCGCACGGGCGCACTGGGGAAGCTCTACGAGGCGCCCGCGTTAGTCGCGGCCCGAACTGGCGTCACCGTGGTTCCGATCAATATTCGCTACGGCACGCCTGGATCGCGCGGCAGACTGCGCGATGGCGCGGTGCTCAGCGTCGGCACCCCGGGGCGCATCGCGCTGGTGCCTGGTCTGACGGGACGCGAGCGGCGCCGGCAGGCCGTCATTCAGCTGCTCTCGCTCATGCAGCGCGCGGCGGTCGAGGCGAGGCCTCGGCGCACCTTGTTTGGCGCCTTTTTGGACGCGGTGAAGCAGCAGGGGCGTCGCACGCCGATCGTCGAGGACATCCGCCAGGTCGAGGAATCGTACGGGACGGTGCTCAAGATGACTCTGGCGCTTGCGCGCTTGCTGCGGCCACTCACGCAACCGCGCGAGGTGGTCGGAATCTTGCTGCCCAACACGGTGGCGACGGTTGCAACCCTGTTCGGGTTGAGCGCCATATCGCGCGTACCCGCGATTCTCAACTACAGTTCGGGCCCGGACGCCGTTCGCAGTGCCGTCGGTGCGGCCGCCATCAGGACCGTGATTACTTCGCGCCGGTTCGTCGAGGCTGCGCGTCTGGATCGACTGCTGCAGGCACTGGACGGTTGCCGCATCCTCTATCTCGAAGACTTGCGTGCGCAGCTTGGTTGGCGCGACAAGATCTGGCTCGTCGGCTGGGCGTTGTGGCGGCCGCGCAGCATCGCGCCCGGCGCCGACCCGGACGCGCTCGCGATCGTTCTGTTCACCTCGGGCTCGGAAGGCAAGCCCAAGGGCGTGGCGATGTCGCACGATGGGGTGTTGGCCAACATGGCCCAGCTTGCGGCCGCGATCGACTTCAACGAGCGCGACAAATTCCTCAATGCGCTGCCGATGTACCACACTTATGGCCTCATCGCCTGCACGCTGATGCCTCTGGTGTACGGAACGAAGCTGTTCCTCTATACCAATCCGCTGCACTACCGGGTCATTCCCGAGATCGCCTATTCTCGCGGGTGCACTTATCTGTTCGGCACCAGCACCTTCCTGGGCAACTACGCGCGGCAGGCGCGCCCGCTCGATTTTTCGACCGTTCGTTACGTGATCTCGGGCGGCGAGAGGCTCAATCCGGAAGTCCAGCGCGTGTACCAGGATCGATTCGGGCTGCGTGTGTTCGAAGGCTACGGTGCGACCGAGTGTGGCCCCGCCATTTCACTCGGCACTCCGCAACGTCATTGCGCCGGAACGGTCGGTGCATTTCTCGCTGGCGTCGAAGCTCGCCTCACGACCGTGCCAGGCATCGCAGAAGGCGGCGTGCTGCACGTGCGCAGCCCCAATCTCATGCTCGGTTATCTGCTGTCCGATCGACCCGGTGAACTGCAGCCGCCCGCGTCCGAGCTCGGCCCCGGTTGGTATTGCATGGGCGACGTGGTCGAGATCGATGCCGAGGGCTTTGTCCATGTAATCGGGCGTCTCAAGCGCTTTGCCAAGGTGGCGGGCGAGATGGTCGCGCTGGAATTGGTGGAGCGATTGGCGCGGGAATGCTCGCCAGCGCACCAGCATGCGGCGACTATCGCGGCGGCGACCGAGCGCGGGGAGACGACCGTGCTGTTCACCACCGACAGTTCGCTCGATCGGATGAAGCTGCACCAGGCTGCGCGCGCGCTCGGGGCACAGGATCTCGCCGTGGCGCGCGAGATCGTTCACGTTGCCGCGCTGCCGGTTCTGGGGAGTGGCAAGACCGACTACGTGCGCCTGGCCGCCATGGCCGCTGCCGCGCGATCGAAAGATGAGCGCGATGCCGCACCCCGTCGCAAGGGGCGAGTCGGCAACGACAGTTAGATCGCATTGCCTGCCGCGACAGCCGAATGCGTCGCGTTTATCGTTTGCGCGTAAGGAGACCGCGGATGACAGAGTCGAGCGTCGAGCGAGAGAAGCAGCCGCGAGAGGCTGTGACGGTTTGGGATTGGCCCGTGCGCATCGTGCATTGGTTGCTGGTCGTGCTGATCGCCACATCGTGGATAACCAGCGAGGTGGGCGGCAACGCGATGACCTATCACATGTGGTCGGGCTACACGATTCTTACCCTGGTCGTGTTTCGGATTGCGTGGGGATGGGTGGGCAGCCGGCATGCGCGCTTCACCACTTTTGTCCGCGGCCCGGGCGAAGTGATGCGTTATGCGAGAAGCATTATGGGAGCGCACCCGTCGAGCTTTCTGGGCCACAATCCGCTGGGCGGTTGGAGTGTGGTTCTGATGCTCCTCAGCGTGACGGTACAGGCGCTGACGGGCCTGTTCGCCAACGACGATGTCGTCACCGAGGGGCCGCTAGCCAGCCGCGTCTCCGGTGAGACCAGCGCGTTGCTCACTACGATTCACAACTACAACTTCTACGTGTTGCTGGCCCTGATCGCGCTACACCTGACGGCGATCGCGTTCTATCTGCTGGTCAAACGCGAGAACCTGGTTGTGCCCATGTTCACGGGCAGAAAATACGTCGAGCGCTCGGCTCAGGCGCAGGAGCCGATGGCAAGCTTGTGGCGGGCGGCGGTGGTGTTGCTGATCGTCGCGGGCTCGGTTGCGGCCGTCGTCAATTCGAGCTGAAAGACTATTCCAGAATGCGGCGCTCGCGCTTGAGCAGACCACGCCGATGCTTTGTCGTCAGGCGGCGTTCGCGCGCGGCCGCTGACGGCACCGTCGCGATCCGTGCGCGCGGCCGAACCGATGCCTTGCGCAAGAGCTCGACAAGCCGTGATCGTGCGTCGTCCCGGTTTCGGATTTGGCTGCGATAGCGGTTCGCCTGGATCACGAGCTCGCCGTCGCGGGTCATCATCGATCCGGCCAGCAGGGCAAGCCGCCGCTTGGCATCAGCGGGGAGGTTGGCATGTGCGATGTCGTAGCGCAGTTGCACCGCCGTGGCCACTTTGTTAACGTTCTGGCCGCCAGGCCCGGGCGCGCGCACGAACTGCTCCCGGATGAGAGATTCGTCGATCGAAATGGACCCCGGTCGTCGCAGCATGTGCGAAGTTTAGCAGGCGACCGTCAGGGCGCGATGTAGCCGTCGGGACCATGCGCGGGACGGGAGCAACGGCAGGTATACCTGCATCAGTCTCGATAAAGCGATGCAATTGAACAATCGGTACGGCTATCTTGCAGGCTTCCTGGCATGCGTGGGGTTGATTGCGTTCGCGCTTTATTTGCAATACGTCGTGGGCGAAGATCCCTGCCCGTTGTGTCTGTTGCAGCGGATCGTATTCATGGGTCTGGGCGTCGTCTTCCTCGTCGCCGCGATGCACGGACCGCGCCGAGTCGCGGCGGTGATGTATGGGGTGCTGCTGTTATTGCTTGCCGCTGTGGGCGGCGCGATCGCCGGACGGCACGTGTGGCTGCAGAGTCTGCCGAAGAACATGGTGCCGGAATGCGGACCGGGGCTCGATTACATCCTGTCACGCTTTCCGTTGCGAAAGGCGCTCGACATGGTACTGCGAGGATCGGGCGAATGCGCGGAAAAAGGCTGGACCTTCCTCGGCCTTAGCATCGCCGGCTGGTCGCTCGTCTGGTTTGTGCTGCTCGCTGCTCTCGCGTTCGCACTCACGCTGCGCGCCACGCAAGGCAGTGGTGCTGGACGTGGAGCGGGATTGCGCGCGCAAGCCCGCAATCATTGAGCATGCCGGCCACACCCAGGCATCCGCCAAACGGCGGGTGCCGGGAGCTCCGGACGGTATTCAGTGACTCACGCGGGTACGTCAGGAACCAGACGCCTCTCCAGCAGGGAGATCTGGTCTTTTAGCAGGAGCTTTTGTTTTTTCAGGCGCCGCAGCTCGAGTTCGTCTTGTACGGGACTGTCGGCTAGGTGGGAAATCATCTTATCGAGACTGCGATGTACGGAGTGCAATTCGGCGAGTTTGGCGCGCGTAGCTTCCAAATCCTCTTCGATCAGCATGCTGCCTCCTCTCGAAAGACGTTACGCGGACTATGGTAGAAGATGCCCGCCAAAACTTCAATCGCAGGGCGCATCCACGATCATAGGCGCGTGCGCGAATCGACCGAGGCTACCCGGGGCAGCGAATAGATTCGAATCGATGCGCACCCGCAACGAACCTGGTGCCGCACAGTAACGACTAGCGGCACCCGGCCCGGCCGCCGGACGGCGCGCTGCGAGAGCAGCGTCGCGGCATTGCGAGCAAGGTCAGAGCAAGGTCGCTTCCGCGTAGATGCCGTCGAGCTCGAGTGCCGACGGCGACGCGCGATTGCGGCAAGGCGCCCCTAGGGGTAGGACATGAACGCGCGCCAGTGCGCGTGCTGGCACTCGAACTTGCGCAGTCAATGTAGCGGTCGTGCCGCCGGCTGTCAGCAGCAGCGGCCGTACATGCGCTCGAGCCTGGCGGCGGTTGCGGTAGTCCTCGATGTAGATCAGCATTGAGCCGTGCCATCAGAAGCCATGCGAGCCGTCGAGGCAACTTCCGCACCAGTGAGCCCGCAAGCCACGCCGCCGAGCTAAGCCCCTGATTGTGCGAGAAACGAGCGCAAGTGCGGGCGACGGCCGCGCGCGTGCATGGCCGTCCGGCGACGACACTCCGTCGCTTGCTGACCGTATCGCGATCAGGCGAGGTGGACGAGGCCGGCGCCCGTGCAACCGGCGTCAGGGCCTACGGCGCAAGGATTGCTGCATCGCGCCGAGCAGCACGCTCGGCTCGTGCGCGCCCGAGACGGCGACGCGCCGATTGAAGATGAAATACGGAACGCCGCCGATTCCCGCCCGGCGCGCTTCCACGTCAGCGGATAGCACGGCGTCCCGGTCTTGGTCCGAGGCGATGTAGGCGCTGAGCGCATCGGACTCGAATCCGGCGCGAGCGCCGAGTGCGGCGAGCTGCGCTAGGTCTGTCAGCACGGCCCCTTCCTGAAAATAACCGCGAAACAGGCTCTCCGCCATCGCGTCTTCCTGCTCGTACCGGGCCGCATAGTGCATCAGGCGGTGCGCGTTGACGGTGTTCGGCTGCACTGTGATCGCGTCGAA
This sequence comes from Burkholderiaceae bacterium, assembly GCA_011525945.1. Lineage (GTDB taxonomy): Bacteria > Pseudomonadota > Gammaproteobacteria > Burkholderiales > WYBJ01 > WYBJ01. The sequence goes on from WYBJ01000075.1 coordinate 10,650, forward strand.
CGCGAAGTCGATGCCGACTTCCTTGCCGACTGCAGCGACGCGTGCGTAGTTGTGCGCACCACCGGGGCCGAACTTGCGTTCGATGTAGGCCTTGCGCGCCATCCCCTGCGGCGGGAGATCGGGATTGAGCTGAAACGGCAGCCAGCGCACGGCCGGCTCGGGTTCATCGGGCAAATCACTGCGAAACAGCGCCAGCGCGGATTCCAAGCGGCGCTTGCCGATGAAGCACCAGGGTCAAACCACGTCGGAGACGATCTCCACGATCAGTCGGTTGTCCATCGGATTCTCCTTCGGAGGCGGATGCTACGGAGTGTATTCGCTGATCCCGTTGGCGTCGACTCTCATGTAGAATGCGCGCCTTTTCGCGCATCGCGCGCGATAGTGCTGGCCCGATGAAAAACAGCCGCCGACTGGCCCGCGAGTTTGCCGTGCAAGGCCTGTACGAATGGCTGCTTGCCGGTAACGACGTGCGCGCGATCGAGCATCGCCTGGCCGAAGTGAAGGCATTCGACAAGGCCGACCGGCCCCTGCTCGATGCGATCCTGAACGGCGTGATCCGCGCGGCGGGCGATCTGGACGCTCGGCTTGCGCCTTTTCTTGACCGGCCGATCGCGGCGCTATCCCCGGTGGAGCACGCCGTGTTGCTGGTCGGCACCTACGAGCTCGTGCATCGCATCGACACACCCTACCGCGTCGTGATCAACGAAGCGGTCGAGCTCACCAAGGTCTATGGCGGCACCGATGGCCACAAGTATGTGAACGGCGTGCTGGATCGCCTTGCCGCTGAAGTGCGAGCCATCGAAGTCGAGGCCGATCCGCGCGCCACGCGTTTACGCCATTGACGCCTGCCGCGATGACACGCCAGTTCCCCGCCGATCGCGCGTACTACAATTGTCGAGCTTTCGGTAAGGGCTTGGCGCTCGATTCCCTCACCCCCTAGCCCTACCCAGGAACCTGCCCGCCGCGCGGGCACACAACGCTCCCCTCTCCCACCGGGAGAGACCTATGCACCGCGCTGCGTTGCCGACTTGTGCCTGGAACCGGTAGATTGTGCGTTGC
>WYBJ01000076.1 GCA_011525945.1 Burkholderiaceae bacterium
CCGACGGGTCGATGAACCCCGCCGAGTCGAACATGATGTCGGCGATGTTCCCCGGCATCAGACGCAGCAGCGCGAAGATCACCACCGACATGCCGAACAGCGTCACCAGCATGAGGAGGAAGCGCCGTACCAGGTAGCCTGTCATGGCCTGCCTTCTCCTTGGCGTATGCCCTCGTCTACGCGGGCAATCCGCGCCAGCCGAATCGAGCGCTCGGCCGGCGCCGGAGTCGATGCTCGCCTATTTATCGAGCCACGCGTCCTCGAACCGATAGCCGTTGTAGCTGCTGTTGCTCATTGTCGTGATGCCCTTCACATGCGACTGGTAACAGGTGGCGCCCTTGGCATTGAAGATGATGGGTCGCGCAACGTCCTCCTGGAGCTTGGTGTCGATTTCCCACACCAGCTTCTTCCTCGCTTCCTGATCGTCCATCATCGACTGCTTGTCGAACAGGGCCTGCAACTCCTTGTTGCAATAGCCGGTGTAATTGCGCTCCGAGCCGCAAGCGTAGTTCTCGTAGAACATGGCGTCGGGATCGTCCACGCCCAGACCCGTCAGATTCATGCCGACCATGTAGTCCTTGCGGCCGACCTTGGCGTGCCAGTTGCTCGTCTCGACGGTCTCGAGCTCGCCGTCGATGTAGATCTCCTTCAGGTGATCGATCAGGATGACCGCCGGGTCGCGATAGATCGCGATGTTGCGCGTCGACACTTTGACCTTCAGCCGCTTGTCCGGACCGTAGCCGAGGGATTTCATGATTCCGCGCGCCTTCTCGCGATTGGCCTTCACGTCGCCATAGCCCAACACATTCTTCAGCACCTCGGGCGGCATACCCCACACCCCGTAGGGTGAAGGCAGAAAATTGGCGCTGATCACCGCGTCGCCCTCGCTCAGGATGTCGACGAAAGCCTGGCGATCGAGCGTGAGCGCCATCGCCTGGCGGATCTTCGCATTGTCGAACGGCGGCTTGTCGCGGTTGACGATGAGGTTGCGATTGACATTGGTGGTCACCATGTTGCATACCGCTTTCGGCGCCTGCTTCTTGACATCCTTGAGCAGCGCGTGGGTGATGTCGGAGGGATAGGTCATGTCGACGTCACCCGCGATGAAGGCGAGCACCCGCGTCGAGCGACTCTTGATAATCGGCCACTCGATACCGTCGAGGTAGGGCCTGCCCTTCTTCCAGTAGTCCGGATTCTTGGTGAGCTTGACGTGCTCGTTCTGCTTCTGCTCGACGAACTTGAACGGTCCGGTGCCGATCGGATGCGTGCGCATCTTCGCCGGCGGCACGTGACACGGATAGACCGGCGAATAGCCCGATGCCAGCAGCATTATGAACGCCGGCTGCGTGCGCTTGAGATGGAATGTCGCCTGGTAGTCGTTGTCGGCGGTGACCTTGTCGAGATTCACGTACCAGATCTTGCGTGGGTTCTTGCGCAACGCCGGCTTGGCGTTGCCGAGGAGCAGATCCCAGGTGCACTTCACGTCCTTGGCGGTGAAGGGCTTGCCGTCGTGCCACTTCACGCCCTGTCGCAGTTTGAACGTGAGCTGGGTCTTGTCGGCATTCCAGGTCCACTCGGTCGCGAGGTCGGGAACGATCGTGTCGAGACTGTTGACCGGTTTGTGCTGGTCGAACATGACCAGGTTGTTGTAGACGCCCATATACGGCGCCACGGTCGAGTTCGTCGCCTCCTCGTGAATCGAGCCGCTCGGCGGAGTTTCCCGATGACTGATCTTGAGAATGCCGCCGCTTTTCTGCGCGAGCGCGGCCGTCGCGCCGATCGTCATTGCCGTGGCGGCAACCGCCGCGGCGAGCGTGCGAAACACCGGATTCATGCGCCTTCTCCCCCTTTCCGAACAAATGACCGCCGCCAACTGCTGCGTGCGCCGAAGTACTGGTCAACCGAAACGATTATGCGCTGCAACTTCGGGGTGTGTCATGCGGGCACGACCGTGCGTCCGAAGTCGGCATCCGCCCCGCCATGTGGCCCCGGGTCACCGCGTACGTCGATGGCCGCGCTCGACCGCTGACCGATCTCGCCGCTCGAACCCGACTGACACGCTCGGGCGTGGCGTAACTCGTTACGGCTGCACGCGGCCTAGGGCCGCCGCGGTGAGCGCGCTCAGGCGCGTTTTCTGCGTTCCGTCCGAGGCGAAGTTGTTCGGATCCAGCCATTGCTGGTAGGCGGCTTTGAGCGCCGGCCACTGCTCATCGATGATCGCGAACCACGTCGTGTCTCGCGTCCGGCCTTTATTGATGATGGCGCGGCGAAAGTGCCCCTCGTAGGTGAAACCAAACCGTTCCGCCGCGCCGCGCGACGGGGCATTCAGCGCATCGCACTTCCACTCGTAGCGCCGGTAGCCCAAGCGATCGAACACATACTCGGCAAAGAGGTAGTTGGCTTCGGTTGCCGCCGCGGTATGCGCCATGCGCGGGCCCCAGTAGATATTGCCGATCTCGATCGACTGGTGCTCCGGGGTGATGCGCATGAGCGTCTGCCGGCCCTCGACCCGGCCGCTGCGCTTGACGCGAACCGCGAACACCAGCGGATCATCGGTCGAGGCAGCCTTGGCAAGCCAGCGATCGATGTCATCGAGGCTCTTCGGCACCGGGTCGAACAAATAGCGGAATCGAGCCGGCGCATCGGGGACATTGCAAGCCGCGAACAGATCCTCGCGGTGTCGAAGCGGATCGATCGGCTCCAGCCGGCAATGCTGGCCGTCGAGCACGATGCGCTCCGGCCGCCTGGCCGAAACGGGGTTCGCCACGTTCGGCCCGATCGGGAGCCCCGTCTCGACATCGATTTCGGTAGGAACCTGATCGTCGTGTATGGATTTCACGCGCACCTCCTCGAAAGCGCTCGGACCCGGCGACAGCGTTCGCGCCAGCGAACTTGTCCATCGACCCGCCAGCCGGATACGCGAGAGTCTACTTCAGACTGACATTCGTGCGCGCCTGCCGCCGACTCGGAGCGCGATCCGCATCGGGTCGCAGCGCGGACCCGCAAGCCCGCAGAAGGCGTCGTCCTGTAGCGCGCGCTGCCGGGTTCGTGGTTCTCGACTATTTTTTGCGCCGCATCGAAGGCGGTGCGTTCATGTCACGCGCGTTGCCCTCGAGGTACTTCTCCATCTCGCGCTTGCTGCGCAGGCGAAAACCCTGGAAGTCCGGCTTGCGCCCTTCCAGGAACGCGTTCATGCCTTCCAGGCTCTCCTCCGAGCCCCACACGTGCGCGAGCAGCTCCATACCGTGCTGCCACGACGCGTACAGCAGATCGGATTCGAAGTTGAGCGACTTCTTGGTCATGCGCAGCGTCTGCGCGCTGTGCCCCTTGATCGTCTCGCACCACTTGAGCGTTTCGGCCAGCAGATCCTTCTGCGCTACGCACTTGTTGATGAGCCCGACCTCGACGGCTTCCTTGCCGCTGAAGCGGCGGGCAAGAAAAATCATCTCGCGCGCCAGGCGCTCGCCGATGAGGCGTGGGATGTACTGGGTCGCGCCGACCGTGGGACACGCTGCAACCCGCGCGCCGGTCTGACCCAGGACGGCGTTCTCGGATGCGATCGCGAGGTCGCACCACAACGCGAGCTCGTGTCCGCCGCCCATGCACCAGCCGTTGATCATCGCGATAACCGGAATGGGCACGCCGCGGATCGCCATCGCGAGCCCGAGCATCCGGTCGTTCCACATGTACGCGTTCTGAAACGTCAGCCGGCGCATGGCATAGAAGTCGCCGCCGGCCGAGAACGATTTGTCGCCGGCGCCGGTGAACACGATGCAGGCGATGGCAGGATCCTCGCGCGTGGACTTCACCGCGTCGATCATCTCGTCGAGCGTCTGCTCGCGAAACGCGTTCAGGATGCGCGGCCGGTTGATCGTGATCCAGGCGACCTGATCCTTCACCTCGAACAAGATGTCGCGGTAATTCTTAAGGTCGGCAATGTTGGTAACGGTGCGCTTTCGGGCCATCGGCATCTCGCAAATACAGTGGATGGAAACGCAGCGGCAGCGCGGGCTTCGTCTGCGGCCCGACACGTGCGGGCTGCGTCGGCAACGCAGCGGATTCTAGCAGAGGGGGAATCGGCACTCGGTGCGCGGCGCTTGCAACGCGCGCGCAGCCGATCAGCTCGATACGACTTTCAGCCCCGCGATCCCGGCAACGATGAGCCCGATACAGCCGAGTCGGGCCACGCTCGCCGACTCGCCGAACAAGACGATGCCGAGCAGCGCCGTACCGACCGCCCCGATGCCGGTCCAAATCGCGTAGCCGGTTCCCACCGGGATCGATCGAAGCGCGAACGCCAGGCAAACGACGCTCGCGACCATCGCAGCCGCAGTGAGTGCGCTCGGGAGGAAGCGAGTGAACCCGTCGGTGTACTTCAACCCGATCGCCCAGCCGATCTCGAACAGCCCCGCGATCAACAACAGCGTCCATGCCATACGAAGCTCCGGTGCCGTTCCGATGAGCCCGAACGGCGGTTTTGGTGTTGTCACGCAACAACGCGTGCGTTCGGCAGCGCCTTAGAATGGGGGATGCGCGCCTTCGGCTTCCGCGGCTGTCGCGCATTGACAGCCCGCGGCAGCGATTCTATGGTTTGAGGCCACGGGGCGCGCTGTCCGGTCCGGGCGGTCACAGCGCCCGGGTCGCTGCGCGCGAATCGTTTTCGTCACACGGAGAATCCTCTTGGAGAATCTTATGAAGCGCCGCGTGCGCTTGAGCTTCGGATTGGCTGCGATCTGCTTCACCGCCGCGGCCGCGGCACAGCAATATCCGACCCGACCCATTCGGCTCATCGTACCGTACCCGGCCGGCGGCCCGACCGATTTCGTCGGCCGCACGGTTGCGCAGAAGCTGAGCGAATCGCTCGGCCAGCAGGTGGTCGTGGACAATCGTCCCGGCGCCTCGTCGATGATCGGACACAGCCTGGGCGCGCAGGCCAATCCCGACGGCTATACGCTGCTCTTCGCCACCGGCGGGGGCATGGTGATCGCGCCGCTCACCGCACCCAAGCCGATGTACGACGCGTCCAAGGATTTCGCCGCCATCAGCATGCTGGTCATCAGCCCGATGATCATCGTGGCACACCCCTCGTTTCCCGCCACCAACATGAAAGAGCTGATCGCCGCGGCCAAAGCGAAACCGGGTTTCTACAACTTTGCTTCGGTCGGCAACGGCAGCCCGAACCACCTGGGCGGTGAGCTCATCAAGGTGATGACGGGCGTCGATATCGTTCATGTCCCCTATAAAGGCACCAGCCCGGCAATCACGGGTCTGATCGCGGGGCACACCCAATTCATGTTCAGCAGCATGCCCTCGGTGCTCGGGCTGGTGAAAGCGGGCAAGCTGAAGATCATCGCCACCGCGGGATCGAAGCGCTCACCGGTGATCCCGGACGTCGCGGCGGTCGCCGAGACGCTGCCCGGCTTCGAGGTGGTGACCTGGTACGGCATCGCCGGGCCGGCGAAACTGCCGGCGGAGATTGTCGGCAAACTCAACCGGGAAATCGTCCACATCATTGCCCTGCCCGAGGTGCAGAAGCGTTTCATGGACCAGGGGCTCGAGCCGCACTCGAGCACACCGCAGGAGTTTCTCGACTTCATGCGCCGGGAGTTGGAGAAGTGGCAAAAGGTAGCCCAGCGCGCCGGGGTCGCGCCGCAGCGGTAACGACGTCTCAGGTCAGCGAAACGCGGCTTCCCGACTGCGCGGAGCGCAATACGGCGTCGAGTACGGCAGCATTGTTGATCACATCGCCGGCCTCGTTCACCAGTTGCCTTCCGGCGACGATCGCATCGGCGAAGGCTTCCAGTTCGGCGCGTTCGGTCGAAAGCCCGCGGAACTCGACGGTCTCCAGCGGCTGGCCGACGAAGCTGCGCCGCAGCGTCCACGTGATGAGATGCGGGATCGACCCCATTTCCGCCCAACCCTTGGACCCGAACACCTGCAATCGCCAGGACTCCGCGGTCGCAATGATGGTCGCGAGATAGCCGCTCGCCCCACGGTCGAACGTGAAAAGCATCGAGGTCGTGTCGTCGAGCCCGTAATCGAGCACCATGCGCTTGCTCATGGCATAGACCGAGTCGATGTGCCCGCCCAGATAGATCATTGCGTCGACCAGGTGGCAGCCGCGCCCCGTCATCCCGCCGGCCGGACCCTCGTCGCGCACGGGGCGCCAATGCTCCTTGGCATAGCGATAGACGCTGGGGCCGTTGAAGTTGCCTTCCATGTGCAGCACCTGCCCGAGGCGGCCGTCCTCGATCATGCGCTTGACCTCTTGAAGCGCCGGCTGGAAGCGCCAGTTGTAGCCCACCATCAAGGTGACGTTCGCGTCCGCGCAGGCCTTCAGCGCCGCCTCCGCGCTTGCTCGACTGAGCGTGAAAGGTTTCTCGCAGTAGACATGCTTGCCGGCGCGAGCCGCCTGTATCACCTGCTCGGCGTGCATGCTGTGCGGCGTGGCAAGCACAACCGCGTCGATCGCAGAATCGGCGAGGATCGCGGCGTAATCGGCAGTGACGCAAAACCCCTTTTGCTCGCCGAACTCGCGGGCCTTCTCCACCGTGCGGGTACACCCGGCCACGAAGCGCAGCTTCGGGCTCACGCCCTGCACCTGCTCGACCAGGGTGCGACCCCAGGTGCCCAGGCCGACGATGGCGGCGTTGATCGTGCGCGGGGGGCGAGCGGTTGTCATACCATCTCCTCGGAAACCGCCCCCGACCATGGCGACATGACGTCGCTGATGCCGCAGTTTTCGCCGCTGACCCAATCGCGCGCGACCGCGCTCGGACACGCAAAATTGGTGGGATAGACCACCAGCTCGGTTTCGCTCAACTGGAACTCGCGCTCGAGCGCCGCCCGCACATCGGCTGCGAGCCGAGGATCGATGCCGACGGTATCGCCGCCGCTCGCATCGATACGCGGCGTATGCCATGCCGCATCGAGCGTCATGCCATAATCGAGCAGCATGGAAGTGAGCTGCAGTATGGCCGGAAAGATCTTACGACCGCCCGAGCCGCCGAGCGCGTAGGCGTTACGACCTTGGCTGCGCACCAGCACCGGGCACATATTGGTGAGCGGGCGCTTTCCCGGGCCGATCGAATTCGGCACGCCGGGACGCGGATCAAACCAGAAAATGCCGTTGTTCATGAGAATGCCGGTGGACGGCAAGACCAGGCGGGAGCCGAATACCGATAACAGCGTTTGCGTCACGGCCACCATATTGCCGTCGCGGTCGACCACGTTGAAGTGCGTGGTACAGGTCTGCTCGCGCGGATCGGCGGCATCACCCATGTTGCGGAGCCGATCCTCGAACGCCGCCCGCAGCTCACGCGCGTAGGCGACGAAGGCGTCTGCGCCGGGCGACACGCCGTTGAAACGGTGGCGCGACAGCCCTTGCAAGGTACGCTGCATGCTCGGGCCGGCAGTAAGACGTGGGGCAAGCGACAACTCGGCGCCCCGATACGACGACGGCGTCGGCTCGACCACTCTGGCGCGATACGCCGCCAGATCCTCCGCATCGACGATGGCGCCGAGCGCCTTGAAGTCGGATGCCAGCGCGCGCGCGATGGCGCCTTCGTAGAAATCGCGTCGCCCGGCTCGGGCGAGCTGCTTCAGCGTCTCCGCCAGCCCAGTGAGCGCGAGTCGTGCGAGCGGGCTTCCTGCCGGCGTGATGGGCGGGAAACCATCAGGCAGCCAGACAGCGCGAGTCGACGGGTAACGCTCGAGCTCGCGCGCCATCGTGGCGACCTTCAGCGTCAGATACCAATCGATATCCATGCCCTGTTCGGCAATGCGTATCGCAGGCGACAGGACTTCCATCCAGCTCTTGGTACCGAAGCGTTCGAGCGCAAGACCCAGGCCGTCGACCTGGCCGGGAACGGCAATCGACATCGGGCCGTGGACATTGCGGTCGTCGATGACCGCGGGCCAGGTGAACAGCTCCTGCTTGGTCGCGCCGGTGAGCGGGAAATCGGCCGGATCGAGACGGCGCGGCGAGATCGGCGAAAAATCGATCACCTGAACGCGCTCGGCGCCGGCCATCGCAACCAGCATGTAGCCGATGCCGCCGAGCCCGCTATTCCACGGCTCGCACGCGGCCAAGGCGAACCCGGTCGCGACCGCGGCATCGACCGCGTTGCCGCCCGATGCGAGCACTTGCCCGCCTGCTTCGGCTGCGATGCGATTCTGGCTCGATACGATGCCGCGACTGGAACGGATCAGCGGCTTGGAGACTTGCCAGTTCTGGACTCGATGCATCGGCCGCTCCGCTTTTGGCGATGCGGCCGATTATACCGAAGGGTTCCTTACCCTCTGCGCCTGCAGCGCGCAGCCGCGCGGACAACTACGGAGGAAAATCGCCGCCGGCCGCGCGTGCGCGCGCAATGTGGCCGAGGTTGCTTGCGCACGTCACCGCGCGTGTGGTGGGCGGCGATTCGCTGGCGCTCGCCGCAGATGACGTGGCTCGGCCGCGGCTAGCCGGCCGTGAGCAGCGGCGAGATTTCGCCGGCGGGCAGGCGGCGCTTGCGGATGATGATGTTCACGCCACTCGTGCGCGGCCTCGTTTCGGCTACAGGCGCCGCCTGCGCGAGCGGTGGCGTGAGGTTTTCCGCAAGCGGGCACTCGAATGCGCCTTGACCGGCCAGCTCGCGCATCGCGGCCTGCGCGGCGGCGAGACGATCGGGCAAGGACATCCAGGGATGCACCACCGTCCCCGTTTCGCGCCGACCCGCATGCTCGCGTCGCACCGCCGGATCGCGCCGCTTTCCGGGACGCTGGGCGCGTGGTTGAGCGCCTCTGTGGTCACGAAACCGATTGTTGTAGGCGGTCCTGATCATGATCCCATCTCCGAATGCGATTTCAGCCGTAACGGCTGCCCTGAGCTCTTGGTGTCGTGTGCGTTACTTCCGCCGCAACCGTTACGATCGTTGCACTACAAACGAGTTCCTCTGTCCGAAGGCATTTTGCGCCCGAATCGTGGCGCACCGATTCGTTACGTCACACAACGCAAGCGAATATGGGGCCCGATCGCGAAAAAGCGAGTCGGGGCGCACGATCGATATAATCCGTTCAACTGTACGTAGAGCTTTTCTCATGAGAATCATCATCCCGGACGGCTATCAGGACGTAGTGCGCAAGCGTCGCTGCGACACCGAGCTCGCCGGTCACGAGGTCGTTCGTTACCGCGAACCGGGTGTCGATCTTTCCGCGTTTGCCAGCCGCCTGCGTGACGCCGAGGCAATCGTGCCGATCCGGGAACGAGCATGAAGACAGCTCTGATCGTATTCCATTCGCTCACCGGTGGAACGCAACAGATGGTCGCGGCGGCTCAGCGCGCCGCCGCCGCCGAACCCGACATCGACGCAAGATTACTGCGCGCCCAGGACGCTTGCGCCGCCGACGTGCTGCAGGCCGACGGCTATCTCTTTGCCACACCGGAAAATCTTGCGGCCATGGCGGGAAAAATGAAGGACTTCTTCGATCGAACTTACTATGCGCTGCTCGATCGGATCGCCGGACGGCCCTACGGCGTTCTGATCTGCGCAGGCAGCGACGGCCACAACGCCGCGCGCCAGATCGATCGCATCTGCACCGGCTGGCGGCTGAAGCAGATCGCCGAGCCGCTCATCGTCTGCACGCACGCGCAAACACCCGAAGCGATCCTGGCGCCGAAAACGATCGGCGCCGCGGATCTCGAACGCTGCGAGCAACTCGGCGGCGCGCTCGCTGCCGGCCTTGCTCTCGGCATCTACTGACTGGATTGCGTCTACCGCTGCGGCCATGAATCGGACGCAAGGCAATGCGTGCTGGCCCGCACGCCTTGCGGTCGACCGAGATCCCGGCGCAGAATGCTCCCGCCGCACATGCGCGACGGGGAGGAAAGGCTCATGACGTGGCAACTTCAAAACACGCGCTGCGGCTGCCCGAACGTGCGTCGCGTGTGCCTGCATATCGGCGTCCAACGATGTTGACCGATTCCGAGCCCGTGCGCGACCGCCCCCGCTACGCGAACCGACTGGAAGACGCGCGGCTTGTGCGTGGCGCGGGGCGCTACACGGCCGACTGGCATCTGCCCGGCACGCTCGCCGGCGTCTTCGTCCGGTCCGACCGGGCACACGCGCGTCTGGTTGCGGTCGATACGATACGGGCGGCAGCCAGGCCCGGCGTGCGCGCCGTGCTGACGGGCGCCGATGCCGTTGCGGCGGGTTACGTTCGCTTCTACCAGATGATGTCCCTGCTCGGCGTAGACGGCCGGCCGATCGTGCAACCCGAACGACCGGTGCTCGCACACGGGCGCGTGCGCTACGTCGGGGAGCCGCTCGCGCTGATCGTGGCGGAGAGCGAAGCGATCGCGCTCGATGCGGCCGAACACGTCGTCGTGAGCTACGAGGATTTGCCGGCGGTCGTGGACGCGCGTTGCGCGCTCGCAGACGGCGCTCCGGTGATACACGCGCACGCGCCGCGTAACCTCGCGTTCGACTACGCGGTCGGGGATGCAAACGCTGCGGCTGCCGCCATTGCAGCCGCGCACCACGTCACGCGGCTGAGCGTCGAGAGCACCCGTGTCGCGCCCAATCCGCTCGAGCCGCGCGCGTGTCTCGTGCACCACGACGCCGCCTCCGGGGGCTACACGCTCTACCTCCCGGTGCAGGGCATCAACATGATGCGCATTCAGATGGCCAAGCTTACGGGAGTGCCCGAGGAGCGCATCCGAATCGTCTCCCGCGACGTGGGCGGAAGCTTCGGGCAGCGCAACCAGTCGTATCCCGAGTACGCGGCGTTGATGCTGGCCGCACAGCGTACCTCACGCCCGGTGAAATGGGTGTCGACGCGCAGCGAAGGTTTCCTCGCCGATACGCACGGCCGCGCGGTCGCCGCCGACGGCACGCTCGCGATCGACGCCAGCGGCCGCTTTCTGGCGCTTTCGATCGAGTACGCGATCGATCTTGGCGCCTATCCCACGCCGGGCGGCCCGGCCGCACACGTGCGCAATCCAGTCGCCGGCATGACCGGCGTGTACCGCATCGGCGCCGTGCACGCACGCTTGCGCCAGACGTTTACCAATACCGTTCCGGTCGCGCCGTACCGCGGCGCGGGGCGGCCCGATTGCACGTACGCGATCGAGCGCCTGGTCGATCAGGCGGCGTTCGAGCTCGGACTCGATCCGGTGGAGCTGCGGCGTCGCAACTTCGTTCCGCTCGATGCCTTCCCCTATCGCACGCCGTCCGGCATCGAGTACGAGCGCTGCGATTTCGCCGGCGTACAGCAGCGAGCCCTCGAGCTGGCCGATTACGCCGGGTTCGAGAACCGCCGCGCAAGTTCGGCGGCCAGCGGCATGCTGCGCGGCATCGGCACTGCATCGGCGATCGAGATCACGTGGCCCGGGGTGTTTCCAAAGGATGAGGTGCGCATCGAAGCGCTCCCCGACGGGAGCGTCGATCTCGTCTCGGTCACACATTCGTCGGGTCAGGGCCACGAAACGGTATTCGCACAGATCGCGGCCGATGTGCTCGGCATCGCGCACGATCGCGTGCATGTGCGACAGACAGTGAACGAAGTGCCGCTCACCGGCAATCATGCGGGCGGATCGCGCACGATGGCTGGCGCCGGAAGCGCATGCCGTGTCGCCGCCAAAGCGCTGCTCGAACGCGCCCGGGCGCTGGCGGCGGAAGCCCTGCATGTCGAACCCTCGCAGGTCGATGCGCGTGGCGGCTGTTTCATCGAACGCGAATCGGGACGGATGCTCGAGCTCGGCGAGCTTGCCGCCCGGGGTTCGGACGGCGATACCAAGCCGCTTGCGCTTACCGCCGAAGTGTCGACCGGCTCGACCTTCCCCAACACCTGCCATATCGCCGAAGTCGAGATCGACCCTCTCACCGGCGTCACGCGCTTGGCGCGCTACACGGTCGTGGACGATTGCGGCAACGTGATCAACCCTGCCATCGTGCAAGGTCAGGTGCATGGGGCGGTCGTGCAAGGGCTCGGGCAGGTCTTCGGTGAGCATGTGGTGTTCGATTCGGCGAGCGGGCAACTGGCAAGTGGCAGTCTGCTCGACTATTTCCTGCCGCGCGCGGGATGGCTTGAGGCCATCACGCACGATGAACGACCGATCGCCAGCGAGCGCAACCCGCTGGGCGCGAAGGGTGTGGGCGAAGGCGGGTGTGTCGGTGCGTTGCCCGCCGCCGCCAATGCGGTGCTGAACGCGTTGCGGCCGGCGGGTGTCGACGATCTGCAGATGCCGATGAGCGCAGCGCGTGTCTGGCAGGCAATTCGGGCCGCGCGCTCGGCGCGTGCGTGAAGACACGCGACGGTGCTGCGACTCTCGGGTGAATCGCAGCGCCGCCGGCGCACCTGCTCTGGTTCGGCGCGAGCGCGCTACAGGAGATCGAGCGCGAGCGTCGCGAACGTCGCCAGCCAATGCTCGCCCATGTAGTCGCCTGCGACGGACGCGAGACTGGCGTCAAGGTGCGTGCGCGCGGCGGCGTTCGCGCGCACGAGCAGCGGATGGCCCTCGGGAAGATTTTGCGCGATCGCGCGCCAGCACCAGGCGCGCGACAAATTGAGTCCGTCCAGGTGGGCGATCTTGCCGTCCGTGCGGTCGCTCACGCGCACCGGTACAAACAGCGCTGCCGGCGTTCCGGCACCAGCACGCGGTAAGAAATCCGCAAGCCACTTACCGAAGGCGTCGGGCGCAAGGAAACGGCGCATGCACTCGGCTTCCATCAGGACCGGCGAAAGGAAATCGTCCTGGCTCGGCTCCCAGGCCTGCGCATCGCGATCCGCGCCATACCACGAGCGCGCCTTCTCGCACATGAGCTCGAACAGTACGCGGTCATTGCATTCGGCGAAGTCGGCGGCGAGCCGGAGCGCGAACGCGCTCGACGAATGCACGCCGGTGCGCACGGGATAGTCCATAAGCGGCAGGAAGTGCACGAAGCGCTGCGCGATGAGTTCCGCGAGCGGCCGCAATCGTGCCGCGGCGCGGCCGCCTGCGCCGCCGGGGTGCAAATCCAGTTCCGCCTGCAGGGCGAGCAGCCAGGCCCAGCCATAGGGCCGCTCGAAGCCGCGCGCGCTCGGCCGTTCGATATACGCACACTCGGCGCGGACACTCGCGGAATCGATGCGCGTGTCGAAGAGCGCGCCGATCGCCGCTGCGGCGGTCAGCATCGGATGGCGGCGTAAGGCGCGCGCAAGCAACCAGTAGCCGTGCACGCACGAATGCCAATCGAAGCTGCCGAAAAAAATCGGGTGCAGCGCGCGCGGACCCTGGATGTCGGCTTCGCCCGTGATGACGTGATCGAGCTTGTTGGGATACTCGCGTCCGACATGCGAGAGCGCGAGCTGCGCGAAGCGATCGGCGATATCGATCGTGAAGGTCATCAGCGCATGATGAACGGGTTCGGCACCTCGCTCGCCAGCGAGATCCAGACGCTCTTCGTCTGCAGGTATTCCCGGATCATCTCCTGCCCGCTCTCGCGGCCGATGCCGCTTCTCTTGTATCCGCCGAACGGCGACAGGTAGCTCACCGCCCGATAGGTATTGACCCAGATGGTGCCGGCTTGGAGTTGCTCGGCCATGCGAAATGCGCGCCGCATGCTCTGCGTCCACACGCCGGCCGCCAGACCGTACACCACGTCGTTGCCGATCGCGACGGCCTCGTCCTCGTCGTCGAACGGAATCACCGACAGCACCGGACCGAACACCTCCTCCTGCGCGATGCGCATGCGGTTGCTCACGCCGGTGAAGATGGTCGGTTCGACGAACCAGCCCTCGCCACATTCGGGCCGGGTTGCCTTGTCGCCGCCGAGCACGGCCTTGGCGCCTTCGCCCTTGGCGATCGCCATGTAGTCGAGGATCTTCCGGTATTGCGGCGGATTGGTGACCGGTCCGACCTGAGTATCGGCATGCATCGGGTTGCCCATCTTCGCCGTGCGGGCAAACGCCACCAGCTTCTCGACGAACTGGTCGTGGACGCTTCTTTGCACCAGCAGGCGCGAGCCGGCGATGCAGGTCTGACCGGTCGCGGCGAAGATTCCCGAGATGACCCCCTTGACGGCGTTGTCGATCTCGGCGTCGTCGAACACGATGTTCGGCGATTTGCCGCCGAGCTCCATCGTGACGCGCTTCAGACCCTTGGCTGCCTGCTGATAGACCAGGGCGCCGGTGCGCTCGGAACCGGTAAAGGCGACCTTGCCGGTGAGCGGATGCTCGACGAGCGGCATGCCGACATCGGCGCCGAACCCGGTGACGATGTTGACGACACCCGGGGGAAAGCCGGCCTGTTCGATCAGCTTGGCGAATTCGAGGATGGAAGCCGAGGTGAACTCGGAGGGCTTGATGACCACCGTGCAGCCTGCGGCCAACGCCGGGGCGAGCTTCCAGGCAGTCAGCAGCAGCGGAGAGTTCCACGGCACGATCGCGACCACCACGCCGACCGGCTCGTGGCGCGTGTAGTTGAACGTGTCGGACTTGTCGCTCGGAATGACCGCGCCTTCGATCTTGTCGGCGAGCCCGCCGAAGTAGTAGTACCACTGCGCCATGTAGGCGGTCTGCGCGCTCATCTCGGCGTAGAGCTTGCCGTTGTCGCGCACCTCGACCTCGGCCAGGCGCTTCGATTCCGGTGCGATGAGATCCCCGAGCCGGCGCAGCAGCGCGCCCCGCTGCGAAGCGGTCATCTTCGGCCACGGTCCGGTGACGAGCGCGCGATGCGCGGCACGCACGGCGCGATCGGCATCCTCGGCGCCGCCCTTCGGAATCGACGCCCAGGGCTTGCCGAGGAACGGATCGTCGGACGAAAAATGTGCGCCCGACGCCGCATCGACCCACTCGCCGCCGATCCACATCCGATACTTCACCAATTGCGGGTTTGCACTCATGCTCGTTCTCCTGCAGGTTTGGCGCCGGCGCAGCCGCTCGTCGCGGCGGCTGCGATCACACGGCACGGAACGGTCATTCTATGCGCTTGCTTGAGCCGCTCCCGGCCGGCACACGCGGATCTGCCCCCGTCGCTCAGCGTACGAGCAAGAAGGTGCCGATCAGCACGAACAGCCCGCCGACCATCCGGCCAAATCCCTGTTGGTTCAGCAGCGCGTGCATGCGGTTGCCCAGCACGACCCCGATCGCCATGAGCGGGAGCGCTACGGCAAATGTGATCAGCACGCCGCTGTCGACCGCGCCGACCGACACGTAACCGAGGGTACGTGCGACGCCCATGAGCATGAGCGTGCCCGCCATGGTGGCGCGGAATTCGTGTTTCGTCAGATTCAGGATATCGAGATAGACCGCGATGAATATACCCGCCAGTGCGCCGAACATCGTACCCACCAAGCCGGACGTGGTACCCATGATCGCCGCAAGGAGACCGGGCGCGACGCGTAGCGGACGCGGCCGGCGGGCGATACGCCAGAGCGTATAGAGCCCGTAGCCCACGATGAAAAGACCCAGACCCTTCTCGATGAAGCGCGTGTGAACGCTCTTGAATACCCACAGCCCGGCCACGACACCGAGCAGGCCGTAGGGCAGCGTGCGCCACACAGCGCGCCAATGGATATAGCGGTGGTCGCGCACGACGATCGCCATGGAGGAGAAGATGCCGAGCATGACGAGCGCCGGCACGATGACCTTGGCCGGCATGACGAGCATTAGCAGCGGCGCATTCAGGCCGCCAAAGCCCGCGCTGCCTCGCACCGAAAACGACAGCACCATTACGGCGACGAAATACGCGAGATCGAGCGGGCTCAGTCCGCTCATGGCGTCGCGGCACGGCGCGGCGCATGCCGGCAGCGAACCGCCCTCACCTTACGCCGTACTTCGCGCGATAGTGCTTCCCGAGCTGCTTGCGCGTCTGTGCGCGCAGGCGCGATGCGGCGACGCTCCGGGAGGGACATAACGGTGGCGGCGCCGCGTCGCGCGGCGCCGCCAACTTCCTCTTCATTGTCGACCGGCTCATGCACCGATTATAGTCCGGGCCATCCGCTTGTCCTGCCTTCGCATGACCCATGGATCGAACCGAACGCTTCTATACGATAGACCGGTTGTTGCGCAGTCGCGAAATCGTTTCGTTCGCAACGCTCGCCGAACGCCTGGAGGTATCACGCGCGACGCTCAAGCGCGATCTGGAATACATGCGAAGCCGCTTGCACGCCCCGATCGAGTTCGACCGCGCGCGCGGCGGCTACCGGCTCGCTCTCGAGACCGCCGGCTCGCGCTACACGCTTCCCGGCTTGTGGTTCAGCCCTGCCGAAATCCATGCTCTGCTCACGTTGCAGCATCTGGTCTCGAACCTGCGCGCCGGCGGCGTCATTGCGCCGCGCGTGGCCGCAATCGCCGAGCGCCTGCGCGGCGTGCTCGCCGGCACGCAGCACGACGAAGCCGAGGTGCGCAAGCGCGTGCGCATTCTCGGCATGGCGACACGCGCGATGGCGCTGGAGCATTTCGAGCGCGTGGGGTTGGCGCTCGTCGAGCGGCGGCGGCTCGCGATCCGCTACTACGCGCGCGGGCGCGGGGACGAAACCGAGCGCGAGATCTCGCCGCAGCGGCTGGTGCACTATCGCGACAACTGGTACCTGGACGCGTACTGCCATCTGCGCGCGGATGTGCGCAGCTTCTCGGTCGATTCGATCCGCAGCGCACACATGCTGGAAGCAATGGCGACGGAAATTCCCGAAGAGCGCCTGGACGCGATGCTTGCGGCGGGTTACGGTATTTTCTCCGGTGAAGCCGTTGCATGGGCCGCTCTTCGCTTCACGCCCGAACGAGCACGTTGGGTGAGCGCCGAGCAATGGCACCCGCAACAGCGTACCCGCTTCGAGCCCGACGGCTCGTTCGTGCTCGAGTTACCCTACAGCGATCCGCGCGAGCTCGTGATGGATGTGCTGCGTCACGGCGCCGAAGTCGAGGTGCTCGCACCGCAGGATTTGCGCGCGGCGATGAAGCGCATGATCGTCGACATGCAGGCTCGCTATGCCGGATCGGAGTTCTCCGACAAAGCGTGATCACCCGTGCTTGCGCGCGTGCGAGCGCGAGGCGATCACCCGAGCGGAATTCCCGTCGACATCCAGGGAACGGTTCGAGCCGCCAGTGTGCCGGCGCATGTGCGCGCTTCACACGACGCGCCAACGGTCGCGCTGGCCGGCGCCGGCGCTCACGATGAAAGAGACTTCGGAGACGGTCACGTCTTTCACGCTAAACTTGCGGCGCGGACGCGCCTGCCCGGAGGATCAGCAGCAACGATGACCGATACGACCGCTTTCGACTACACATTGCGCATCAGCCCGCGCGCTCGTGTCGTGCGCCTTTGCGTGAGCCCGCATCGCGGGCTCGAGATCGTGGTGCCACGCTGGTTCAACCGCAGGCAGTTGCCCGAAGTCCTGCATGAGAAATCGGCCTGGATCGAGCGCGCGCTGGAGCGCGTGCGCCCGCAGCGCGAGGAGCTGCTGGCAGCGGCGCCGTGGCAGTTGCCCGACCGCATCCAGTTTCGTGCGGTCGACCTCGAATGGGAAGTGCGCGCGCGTGCAACCTCGGCACGGCGGCTTTCGATCAATTACCACCGCCCCGGGCTGATCGACATCCAGGGGCCGGTGGAAGACGAGGCGCTGAGTCGTCACTTGCTCGGTCGTTTCCTGGTGGTACAGGCCGAGCTGCACCTGCCGCGGCTGCTTGCCGCATTGAGCCGCGCCACGGGTTTGTCGTACCGGCGCGCATCGATCCGCCGCCAGCGCTCACGCTGGGGTAGCTGCTCGGCGCAAGGTGCGATCTCGCTCAACGCGGCATTGCTGTTCCTACCCTGCCATCTCACGCGTTACGTGCTCGTGCACGAGCTCTGTCATACCGTGCACCTGAATCACTCCAACCGGTTCTGGTCGCTGGTGGAGAAACACTGCCCGGACTACCGCACGGCTGAACGCGAAATGCGCGACGCACGCGACTATGTCCCACGCTGGGCCAACAGCGAGCAGGCGATCGCACCGCTTGCCTGAATGTCTCTATTTGCAGCGCGCCTCGTGCCGCGATGCGGCGTTGCATCGGACGCGACGCGGCACCGGGGCACGGCGCAGGTTCTCGCAGCCCACCGCCAGTGCGAAATGAGCCGTCAGACCTCCACGCGCCTCTGGAACACGAGCCCCGCGTGTTCGCGCAGCGCGTGAAAATGGATCGACTTCCACGTCGACTCCACTACACGCAGCTCGGCATCGTAGGACGCGAGGAAGGTCGGCGCGTCGACGGCGTCGTAGGCGACCCGGTGCGCGTTGGCATCGATGAAGCGCTTCAGCTCGCGTTCATCGTCGGCGCTCACCCAGCGCGCGATGCTCTGGCGAGCGGGCGCGATGCGCGCTTGTACACCGTACTCGTGTTCGAGCCGGTGCGCGACCACCTCGAACTGGAGCGCGCCGACCGCCCCGAGCAGCAGCGGCCCACCCAGATGCGGGCGGAACACCTGGATCGCACCCTCCTCGCCGAGCTGCGCCAGACCCTTCTGTAATTGCTTGCCACGCAGCGGATCGGCGACTTCGATGGTGTTGAACATCTCGGGAGCGAAGAACGGCAAGCCGGTGAACTGCAGCGCCTCGCCTTCGGTGAGCGTGTCGCCGAGCTGGAGGACGCCATGGTTGGGTATGCCGATGATGTCGCCCGGGAAGGCTTCGTCGACCAGCTCCCGACGCTGCGACAGGAAGGACACGACGTTGTTCGGCCGGATGTCCTTGCCATTGCGGCAGACCTTGAGCCGCATGCCGCGCTGGAAGTGGCCCGCGCACACACGCACGAAGGCAATCCGATCGCGATGCGCCGGGTCCATGTTGGCCTGGATCTTGAAGACGACCCCCGAGAATCGCTCCTCATCGGGTTCGACCGTGCGCGTGGTGGTGGGCCGCGGCCCGGGCGCCGGCGCGAGATCGACCAGTGCGTCGAGCGTTTCACGCACGCCGAAATTGTTGATGGCGGAACCGAACAGAACCGGCGTCTGCTTGCCGGCGAGAAAGGCGGCGCGATCGAACGACTCCGATGCCCCCCGAATCAACTCGATCTCGTGGCGGGCGCGTACGAAATCGTCGCCGAAACGATCGGTGTAGATCGAATCGCCGAGACCTTGGACGATCTCGTCGTCGATCACCCGGTCCGCTCCCGGGTGGAACACGCGCATACGATCGGCGTCGAGGTCGAAGACGCCACGAAAGTGCTTGCCCATTCCGATCGGCCAAGTCAACGCCACCGCCGTCATGCCGAGCGCGCCCTCGATCTCGCTCAGCAGGTTGAGCGGCTCACGCACCTCGCGGTCCATCTTGTTCACGAACGTGACGATCGGCGTGCCGCGCGCCCGGCACACGTGCAGCAGGCGCAGCGTCTGGGCTTCCACGCCGTTGGCCGCGTCGATCACCATGAGCGCCGCGTCCACGGCGGTCAGCACGCGGTAGGTGTCCTCCGAGAAATCCTGGTGACCCGGTGTATCGAGCAGATTGATAACGCAGTCGCGATACTCCATCTGCATCACCGAGCTCGCGACCGAGATGCCGCGCTGTTTTTCGATCTCCATCCAGTCCGAAGTCGCGTAGCGCGACGCCTTGCGCGCCTTCACGCTGCCGGCAATGTGGATTGCGCCGGCGTAAAGCAGCAGCTTTTCGGTCAGCGTCGTCTTGCCGGCGTCGGGGTGCGAAATGATTGCGAACGTGCGCCGGCGCGCTCGTTCTTGAGAGACCTTCATGCGAAGCTCGTGCAGCCCGGCTCGGACGCGCCCAGACGGGACCGCGGAAAAGGCGGCGATTGTACCGGCTGACGCAGGGGCTCGCAATTCGTAGTCTTTTCCAACGGGGTATGAGTCTGAAGGGTGGGCCGTGTTTCTAACGGGGTATGAGTCTGGAGTGGGCGCTGGAATCGATCATGATGCGAGGCATGGTGATCGACATGAACGACGCAAAGTTGC
>WYBJ01000077.1 GCA_011525945.1 Burkholderiaceae bacterium
CCCACGACGTCGTGGAACTGCTTCGGTTCGACGCACTCGTTGACGTCGATGTCGTGGTAGAGAAGGCCTTCGCCGTCTTGCAGCACGGCGCTCACGGGCTCGCCGCTCGGACCCGTCACGACCGAGATACCGCGCGGCGTGCGCTCGAGGATCTCGGCCACATCGGTGCCGAGCGCCGACAGCTCGCGGCGCATCGCATCGTCGAGGAACGATGAGGCGACGATGTTGAACACCTTCGCCTCGAAGGAGTGTGCACCGGCGCGGATGCGGATCGCGCTCGCGAGATCGTAGTTGGCGCCGGTGCGCGGATCGCGCGTCGGCCAGACCGGCGGATAGCTCGAGATGTGCACCTGCTCGCCCTGCGCCATGAGCGCGTAGCGCGCGAGCGGGTTCGTGTTCTCGCCGCAGATCAGTGCGCCGATGC
Source organism: Burkholderiaceae bacterium (assembly GCA_011525945.1). GTDB lineage: Bacteria > Pseudomonadota > Gammaproteobacteria > Burkholderiales > WYBJ01 > WYBJ01. Next base: position 425 of record WYBJ01000077.1, read on the forward strand.
GGGCGATGCGCGTGTCGCAGACCCTGAGCCCCGCCCCGTCGCCGTTTGCCCAGATGAGCTTTTCGTAGAACGTCGGTACGATCTTGCGGTGATGGTTGAGCACGGCGCCGTCGTCGCCGATCAGCAGGTTCGTGTTCCACAGGCAGCCGACGCTCGCATCGGCGCGCTCGGACAGGCCCATCGACACGAAGACGTGATGGCGGCGAGCGGCCTCGCACAGCTTCGCGAGCTCCGGCCCGGGCAGCACGAGCGCGTTCGCGGCGAGCTTCACGAAGAGCGCGTGATTGTGAATCGGTGCGCGCAGCGCCGCCCATACGGGGAACCCGGGTATGTAGCCTTCCGGAAAGACGACGAGCGCGGCGCCGTGCTGCGCGGCTTCGCGGATGATGTCGCACGCCTTGTCCACGGTGGCGGCGCGATCGAGGAACACGGGTGCGGCGTGTGCGGCGGCCGCCGTGAACTTCGGATAGGACATCGGCCTTCCTGGTCGCTTGGCTATCGTGCAACGTTAATCTACCATCATGCTGGCAGCAAGCCTCGATATGCCGCACAACGGGGGATGATCGTGTCCACGCCAGCGCCTTATGTCGTACAGCAGGTGAAGCTCGTCGTGAAAGGGGCCGATGTGCAGGTCCGCGAATTCACGGTCGCGCCCGACGAGGATATTCCCTGGCACTACCATACTGCCGTGACCGACTGGTGCTATTGCCTCGAAGGCGTGGTGTCGGCCCAGACGCGCAGCGCGCAGGATGCTGCGATTTCCGTGCAGGATCTGAGCGCCGGCGAATCGTGCCGCATCGACGCGGGCATCGTCCATCGGCTGGCGAACGGCGGAAGGGAGGCGTGCCGGTATCTGCTGGTGCAGGCGGGCGGACAGTACGACTTCAACAAGGTCGTGTGAGCGCGAACCCCGGCGGCGTCGACGCCCGCGGTGCCCGGGGGATCCGGAGAATGCGTCAGTGCCGAAGTCGCACCGCGAGCGCACGAGAAGGCATCCCGACAAAAACGACCAGAGGAACGCGTCATGCTTCCGAAATACACGATTGTCGCCTGAGGTCTCGCGCTTGCGGCCGCAGGCAGCGCGGCGCTCGCGCAGTCGGGCGACCCGGCGAAGGATTTTCCATCGCGGCCGTTGCGCGTGCTCGTCGGGTTCTCGGCGGGCAGCACGACAGACATCCTCGCGCGCGTCGTCGGACAGAAGCTCAACCGCGAAGTGGTACGCATACTCGGCCTGCCCGACGTGAAGGAAAGACTCGCGAGTCTCGGCGCCGAGCCGACGCCCGCGACCGCCGAGCAGTTCGACAAGCACATCCGTGCCGAAATCGTGAAATTCAAGAAGGTGGTACCCGACGCGCACATCGAGGTGCGCTGATGCGGCCCCGATGCGTGACGCGAGGACGGTTACTTGTTGATGCTGATGTGCGCCTCCTTGACAACCCGCTTCCACTTCGCAACATCGATTCTCAGCCGCTCCGCGAACTCCTCCGGCGGCCCTCCCGCACGCTCGAGCCCCTGGTCCGTCATCCATTTCTCCATCGCCGGCGTGCGCAGCACTCTCGCGACCTCGCGGTTCCACAGGGTGACGACATCGCTCGGCGACCCCTTCGGTCCCCAGATGCCATACCAGTGAACCACATCGTAGCCGGGTACCACCTCGCCGATCGAAGGCACGTCCGGAAGAGCGCGAGCGCGTTTGGCGGTCGTGACACCGATGAGCCGTAATCGCCCGGCCTTCGCGTGCGGCATGCTCGTCACGAGCGTGGTCAGGCTGCCATCGACCTGCCCCGAGATCAACGCAGTCATGGCGGGTCCGCTGCCCCTGAACGGGACGGTGGAGTACTTGATACCCGTTTGCAGCTTGAGCAACTCGCCCGCCAAGTGATCGAGCCCGCCCACGCCGGCTGACGCGATGTCGAGTTTGCCAGGATTGCTCCTGGCAAACTCGATGAATTCCCTGACGCTTTTTATGGGTGTCCTGGGATGCATCGACAGAACGAGTGGTGTTGTCCCGATCAGAATGATCGGCGTGATGTCCTTTACCGTGTCGAAGTGCAGATCGTGAAGCGCCTCGTTGGCGCCGTAGCTGCCGGAGACCAGGATCAGGGTGTAGCCGTTTGGCTCGGCTCGCGCCGCGATCCCCACGCCTAACGTACCGCCTCCACCTGGCCGATTGTCGACGATGATCGGCTGCCCGAACACCTCGGTCAGGTGCGGTCCGATCAGCCGCGCAAGCACATCCGATCCGCCGCCCGGGGCAAACGGTGTAAGCAACCGGATCGGTTTGTTGGGATA
>WYBJ01000078.1 GCA_011525945.1 Burkholderiaceae bacterium
CGGGTCCGAGCGCTTCGGATCGCGCGCTTGAATCCGACTACTTGCCTGAGACGGCATTGTCCTGGTGCGAGGTTCCTGCGATGTCGATGAAAAAAAATAAGTACGAAAGCCTGCTGGAACCGCTGCAGCAGGAGTTGAGCAACGTAGCCCGCTGGCTGCAGCATACCGGCAAGCGTCTCGTGATCGTGTTCGAGGGGCGCGACGCTGCCGGAAAAGGCGGCTCGATCCACGCGATCGCCCAACGCCTCAATCCGCGCCAAGTGCGCGTCGCGGCGCTCGCCAAGCCAACCGAGCGCGAGCGCACGCAATGGTACTTCCAGCGCTATGCCGGGCAGCTTCCCGCCGCGGGCGAGTGTGTCATGTTCGACCGCAGCTGGTACAACCGGGCCGGAGTCGAAAGAGTCATGGGGTATTGCACGCCCGCCGAGTACGCGTTGTTCCTGCAGCAGGTGCCGCTGTTCGAGCGTATGCTGGTCGAAGACGGCATTCTGCTGTTCAAGTACTGGCTCGCGGTGGACCAGGAGGAGCAGGAGGCGCGCTTCGCCGAGCGCGCGCAGGATCCGCTGAAGCGCTGGAAGCTCTCGCCGATCGATCTCGAGGCGAGACGCCTGTATGCCGAATACGGGCGCGCGCGCGACGCGATGCTGCGTGCGAGCCACACGCGCCACGCGCCGTGGCATATCGTCGACTTCAACGACCAGCGGCGCGGGCGACTCAATCTCATTCGTCACCTGCTCGAACATGTTCCGGACGTGGCGCTGGCGGCCGAGACGCTCAAGTTGCCGCCGCTCGGACACGCGCCGCTTGCGGAGCGCTATACCACGAAGATCAAGCCGATCCGCTCGTATTATTGAAGTGCGGCGACGCCCCGGCTTGAAGCGTGACAAGCGACACCGGAAGCGCGAGAAAACGCAAACAGGAACCCGCCGGCAGCGCGTTGCGCGCTTGCAAAGCCGTTAACGCGGGCGGGAAGTCGTAGCGGAGGCGCCGTCAAGCGCCTCCGCTGTCACTCAGCTAGCCTGCATCCGGTCATCCCAGATGTTTGCGCAAGAACTCCAGGCTGCGACTCTTGGCGAGCTTGGAGGCCTCGGCGTTGTACGAACCGCGCTGGTCGCAGTTGAAGCCGTGGCCGGCGGGGTAGAAGAAGTGTTGCTGGTTCGCGTGCGCAGCCGCCACCTCCTTCGCCTTCTCCAGCGGAATCGACTGATCGGTCTCGCCCCAATGGAGCATCACCGGCACCTTGGGCTTCTCGCCGATCAGTCCGGGAATACCGCCGCCATAGTAGCTGATCGCGCAGGCAAGGCCGTCAACGCTCGATGCCGACTTCCACGACACCGTGCCACCCCAGCAGTAGCCAACGATACCGACCTTGCCAGCGGATCTGACATCCGCCAGCGCGGCCGCCACGTCCTTGATCGCGTCGTCGAGCTTCATCTTCTGCATGGCGGCGCGTCCGATCTCGATGTCCGGCGGCGTGTAGCCGATGTCTAGCCCCCGCTGCACACGGTCGAACATCGCCGGTGCGATCGCAAGATAGCCTTCCTTGGCATAGTCGTCGGCGACCGCGCGGATGTGCGAGTTGACGCCGAAGATCTCCATGATCACGATCAGCGCACCGCGCGGCTTGCCGGCAGGCTCCGCGCGATAGGCCGAAAACTTGTGGCCGTCGGCCGCGGTGAGTTCGATCGTCTTGCCCATTGCATTCTCCTTTTCGTCGGTCAGTCGCGAGCGCTGTGCTCGCCGTAAGCGCGGGGGAGGCGGCCGAAGCCGTTCACCGCATGTCGATGCTGCTCGGCCAGCGCGGTCTCAGAGCCGCACCTGCGCGCATCAGCGCCGGATACCTTGGACTGCAGCGAGGGCGCGTCATGCAGGCAGCTCTGCACTACAGCAGGCACACATCATGCCGGCAGCTCCAGGTCGGCAATCGCCGCCGCCAGAAAGCGTCCCGCTTCGCCGCCGGTCACGCAGCGGTGATCGAAAGTAAGTGACAGCGGCAATACGCGGTGGACCACGACCTGACGATCACGCGCCACAGCTTCGTCGCGCACGCGCCCGGCACCCAAAATGGCGACTGTCGGCGGCACCACCACGGGTGAGGCGTAGCGACCGGCGATAGTCCCGTAGTTCGACAACGTGATCGTGTTGCCGCGCAGGTCTTCCGGAGGCACGCGACGCGCCTGCGTCTCGGCGATCAACCGCTGCAGTGCGCTCGCCAACTGCGCGGGAGCCATGCTGTCGACGTTTCGCAACACGGGCACGAACAGACCATCCGGAGTATCGACCGCCAAACCGAGATCGACTTTGCGGATGATATGGCGTCCGACCGTCTTGCTATCGTACCACGCGTTCAGACCCGGCTCGGCGCGAGCGGCGGCAATCAGCGCACGCACGAGGCGAAGCAGGATACGCGTGCCGCTCGGCCAGACTTCGACGTCGGCATCGTCCATGATAGTGGCGCTGGCGACTTCCGCGTGCGCCAGCGTCATGCTCTGCGCCATGAAGCGGCGCGTGCCGCGCAACACCTCCTGCGGGCCGACCTCGGCCAGGATGCGCGCGGCGCGATTCACGTCCGCGGCCGTGATGAGGCCATCGGCCCCGGTCGGAGTGACCATGGCCAGATCGACATTGAGCTTGCGCGCGAGCGCGCGCACCGCCGGGGTTGCCTTGATGCCTGCGGTCGGAACCGGTGCGATGTTCTGTTCGGCGATCACCTGACCGGTGGACTCGACCCTGCCGACCACCGTGGTGCTTTCCTCTTGCGCACCCTCGCCCTCGAAACCGACCAGCGGCGCGCCGAGGTGCGCGATGTCGCCGGGACTGCCGAACAGGCGCGCGACCCTGCCCGCGTACGGCGCGGGAATGTCCACCAGCGCCTTGGCGGTTTCCACCGACACCATCGGCTGGTCGACCTTGACCTCATCACCCACCGCGACGTGCCATTCGACGATTTCAGCTTCCTGCAGGCCTTCGCCGAGGTCGGGCAGCTTGAAAATCTTCATATTCGATCCTTACCTCGAGATCGCGCGATCACGCGCGATCTCGCACAGCCCTCCCTCGGCCTTCGGCAGATGGGCTGAGGGTGCGGGCGGGAATTCGCGAACCATGGCCCGCGCCGCCCGAGCGGCATCGTGCCGCATGCCGATGCGCGCACTGCAAGCGAGCGAAGTCGCCAGCACCACACATATTCTCTAGCCCCCGATCCCTTCCATGAACCGGCCCGCATCAGCGGGCACTCGGCGCTCCCCTCTCCCCCTGGGACAGGGGTTGGAGGTGAGGGAAGAGCCTGCACCACGGCGTTCCAGGGCGCAAGCCGCGACATATCCGTCGTGCAGTCTCTACCGAAGAGACAGGGAAGACAAGCCACTTTCGCCCTAAGCAAACGCGAGACACTTGCGCACCGCGGTCAAAATACGCTCGGTATCGGGCATGTACGCGTTCTCCAACCGCGACAAGGGAACGACAACGTCATAGGAGGTGACGCGCGAGACCGGCGCAAACAGCGTAAGGAGCCCGTGCTCGGCCAGGTTTGCTGCGATTTCCGAAGCGAAGCTGCCGCTGCGCGGCGCTTCGGTCACCACCACGCACCGCCCGGTCTTCGCCACCGAGGCGAGGATCGTATCCATGTCCAGAGGGCGTAGCGTCGCGACATCGATCACTTCTGCAAACACGCCTTGCTGTTCGAGACGGCTCGCCGCCTGCAACGTTTCGTGCACCATCGCACCCCAGCTCACCAAGGTGATGTCGGCTCCCTCGCGCAACGTGAAACAGGTGTCGAGCGCAAAGGGTTTGCCGTCGTCAGCGAGGTCTTCCTTGAATAGCCGGTACAGCCGCGTCGGCTCCAGGAACACGACCGGGTCGGGGTCCTGGATCGATGCCAGCAGAAGCCCGTAGGCTCGTCGCGGCGATGACGGATAGACGACACGGATACCCGGGATGTGGGCGAACATCGCTTCCGGGCTTTCCGAGTGATGCTCGGGCGGGTGGATGCCGGCGCCGCACGGCGTACGCAATACCATGGAGCAGCCCATTCGGCCTTGTGTGCGATGGCGCATGCGCGCGGCATGGTTCAGGATCTGATCGATGCAGATGTAGGCAAAGCCCGAGAACTGAATTTCCGCCACGGGTCTCAAGCCTTCCACGGCCATGCCGATGGCCATGCCGGTAATAAGCTGCTCGGCGAGCGGCGTGTCGATCACCCGCTCGGGCCCGAATCGCTCCCGCAGTCCGAGCGTGGCGCGAAAGACCCCGCCATCGGTACCGACATCCTCGCCCAGCACCACGACCGTGCCATCGTCGGCCATGGCGCGTGCGAGCGCCAGGTTGACGGCTTCAACCAGCGTGACCTGCGGCATCGACCTGTCCTCGGGCGAGTGCCTGGCCACGTTGCGCTGCGAGCGCAGTCGGGGGCGAGGCGAAAAGGTGATCGAACATCTGCGCCGGCGCCGGCGAGGGATGCGCCAGGTATGCGTCGGTGGCTCGCTGCACCTCATCCAGGCAGCTCTTCAGCAATGCTTCCTCCTCGCTCCTGCTCCAGACCTGGATCCCGAGCAGATAATTGCGCAGCCGCCCGATCGGTTCACGCTGCCACGCCGCCGCCAGTTCGTCGGCATCGCGATAGCGGCTCGCATCGTCGGCCGTGGTATGGTCGGACAGCCGGTAGCTCACTGCCTCGATGAGCGTAGGTCCTTGACCTGCACGGGCGCGTTCGGCCGCTTCCAGCGCCACCTGGCGCACGGCGATGAGGTCGTTGCCGTCGACCTGGATCCCCGGTATACCGGCGGCAATCGCCTTTTGCGCGAGCGTCGTTGCGGCGCTTTGCAGCTTGCGCGGCACCGAGATCGCCCACTGATTGTTGGTCACGACGAATAGCACCGGAAGCTTCCAGACGCCGGCACCGTTGAGCGCCTCGTAGAACTCGCCTTTGGAGCTCGCGCCGTCCCCGCTCATGCAAACGGCCACCCTCGACTCGCCGCGCAGCTTCATCGCGTAGGCGGCACCCACGGCGTGACAGCAATGCGATGCGATCGTGATACACACGGGGAAGTCCTTGCGCGCAGCGGCATAGTTCGATCCACGCTCATCTCCGCCCCAGTAGAGCAGCATTTCGAGCATGCTCACGCCGCGTGCGAGCTGGGCCGCGGTCTCGCGATACGTGATCAGCAGGCAGTCGTCTTCGCGCATGACCGAGGCGACGCCGATATCGATCGCCTCCTTGCCGAGCCCCGAGGCGAAAGTGCCGAGCTGGCCGGTGCGCTGCAATGCGAGCATCTTCTGATCGAACGTGCGCGCCAGCACCATCTGGCGGTAGAGCGCGACCAGTAATCGGGGGTCGCGTGCGGATTCGGGAATTTCCTGCACGCTACGCCCCTGAACGTCGAGATATTGCCGCGACTCGATCTCGAAGCGGCCGACTATCGTCATCGCTTATTCCTGAATGTCCTGAGTGCGGGATTTTCGGTCGCGCTATCGGTCCTGCCTCGCGGCGACTTGCGCAGTCAAGACGCTTTAACGGATTATGGCGATTCTCGCCTGTTTGCGGGGAGCCCACAACCGAGCACAGATGCAGGTGCTGGCCGCACGCCAGCGAAGCCGATACCATAGCGCGGCGGCAAGCGTGCCGCGCAGCGGAAACCCATGGTTGCCCCGAATTGCCTTCCTGCCGACGTCGAGCGGTTGCGTCTCGACAAGTGGCTGTGGGCTGCACGCTTCTTCAAGACGCGCTCGGCGGCCGCGCACGCGGTCGAAGGCGGCAGGGTGAAGATCGCCGACGAGCGCGTGAAGCCCGCGCGGGCGCTGCATCCGGGCGATCGCTTGTCGATTCGCATCGGCGCATTCGAGTGGATCGTCACGGTGCGGGCATTGTCCGATCGGCGCGGACCGGCCAGCGTCGCGCGCGCTCTGTACGACGAGGACGAGCAGAGTCGTGAGCGGCGCGACGCGGCGATTGCCAGGGTGCGCGCGGGCTTCGATCCCGAACCTGCGCACGGCGGGCGACCGGAAAAGCGCGAGCGCCGCGAGCTGCGAAGAGTACGCGGGTACTAGATGGCAGCCGTACGGCCCGGCGTGCGGTCCAACAAGGCAGCGGGCGAGCCCGATGTCACGATCGTCGAGTTCGCACAATCGCAGGCACGGCGAACGACGCTGGTAGTGCTGGGCGTGCTCATTATCATCGCAGTGGCACTCGCCACCTACCTCGGCGTCAAGGAAAGCCTGCGGCAGATGCACGGGGTCAACCTGCAGTCCCGACTCGACGCCGAATTGCGCACACTGGACGTATGGGTCGCGCAGCGCTCCAACGTCGTCGAGCGCTGGGCGCAGGATCCGCAGGTGCGAGCGCTCGTGCAGACGCTGGTTGCGCACGATGTCACAGCGGGCGGATCGGCCGCGGGCGCGTGCGCACATCGGGCTGCGACGGAACTCGTTGCGTTGCTGCAGCCCGCGCTGGCGGTGCGCCGCTTCGATACCTTCGATGTCATCGATCGCGGTGGCCTCATCATCGCCTCACACGAGCTGTCGCGCTGCGGCAAGCGCGTGAGCACGCGCAAGTTCCTCGCTTCTCTGGAGCGTTCATTCAGCGGCAAGACGAGCTTCGTGCGACCGTTTACGGAAGCAGATCGGCTGCCGAGCTCGGCGGGCGCGGCGAGCGACGAGGCGCGCGTGTGGTTCGGAGCACCGGTTCACGGTACGGGCGCGCACGTGATCGCCGTGCTCGGGTTCGCGGAGCCGGCGCGCGCGGAGTTCGCCACGCTCATGCGGGCCGCGGGCGCCGGCGAGTCGGACGAGATCTACCTGTTCGATGCCAGCGGGCTGATGCTTTCCGAGAGCCGACACGGCCGGCCTCGGTCCGCGCCAGGAAAGGGCGATACCGCCGGCTCGACCATGTTGCGGATGCAGGTGCGCGATCCCGGGGTCGGTGGTGCTGGCGCAAGTCTGAACCACGCCGAGCGCTCGGCGCAACCGCTCACGCGTCTGGCTGCGGTCGCGATCGCAAATCAGGAAAGCGGCGAACCGGCGCGCCAGCGCGGCGGCCTGCTCGATCCCTATCGCAACTATCTCGGCGCGGAAGTGGTCGGCGCTTGGCGCTGGCTGCCGCAATACGATTTCGGGGCGGCGCTCGAGCTCGATTCCAAGGAGGCTTATGCGCCGGTGAAGTTCCTGGAGCGCGCCTTCGCGTTCGTGCTTGCGCTGTCCGCTGCGGCCATGGTCGGGATCGTTTTTTCCCTGCGCGCTACGCTGCGCCTGCGTCGCGGCCTTGGCAGTGTCAGGCGGCTGGGGCGCTATCGGCTCATCCGCGAAATCGGCGAGGGCGGCATGGCATCGATCTATCTCGGCCGCCACGCGCTACTCAAGCGCCCGATCGCGATCAAGATCCTCAAGCGCGCACTCGCCACCGACGAGATGATCGCGCGCTTCGAGCGCGAGGTGCAGGCGGCGAGCCAGTTGCGGCACCCCAACGCGATCGAGATCTACGACTACGGGCGCACCCGCGGGGGCGATTTCTACTATGTCATGGAGTACCTGGACGGCATCACGCTGTCCGCGCTGGTCGCGCGCGACGGCGCATTGCCCGCTGCGCGCGCCGTCCACTTGCTGCGGCAAGTATGCGCCGCGCTGAAGGAGGCGCATGCGCAAGGCGTGGTCCACCGCGACATCAAACCCGAAAACATCATGGCGTGCGTGCGCGGCGGCGAGTACGACGCGGTGAAAATCCTCGACTTCGGATTGGTGAAAAGCATGCGTGACGAGGTGAGCCGCGACGTCACGGGCTCGATCAAGGTACTGGGGACGCCGGCCTACATGGCTCCCGAGCGCTTCGGTTCGCACGCCGAAATCGACGAGCGCGCGGACATCTACTCGGTCGGTGCCGTCGGCTATCTCCTGATCGCAGGCAGGCGCATTTTCCACGATGCTAGCGGCGAGGACTTGCAGATGCGTATCGTACACTCGCCCGTGACGCCGCCTTCCGTTCTGAGCGCAGTGCCGCTGCCGCATGAGCTCGAGGCGGTGTTGTTGCACTGTCTTTCGAAGAGGCCCGAGGAGCGGCCGGCGAGCATCGCGCAGGTGATGGTCGTGTTCGATCGGCTGGCGCTCGAGCAGCCGTGGAGTCAGACCGAGGCCGAGCGCTGGTGGGCCGGGTACCGCCGAGATTCGCAGGCCAAGCCGCAGGGGGGCGCATGAAGCTTGGATTCTTCACCATGCCGATGCACCCGCCGGGGCGCAACCTGACGCAGACCTTGAAGGAGGACCGCGAGGCGGTGATCCTGGCCGACCGCCTGGGCTATTGCGATGCCCTCATCGGCGAGCATGTCACCGACGTGTGCGAGTCGATTCCTTCCTGCCTCACGTTCATCGCCAGCGTCGCCCCGGAAACCCGCCAGATCGTGCTCGGCAGCGGCACCGTCAATTTGCCGAACAACCATCCGGTGCAGGTCGCGGCGACCGTGGCGATGGTCGATCACCTCCTCGAAGGGCGATTCGTGCTCGGCATCGGGCCGGGCGGGTTGCGCTCGGACATGGAGGCGCTGGGTAATCTCGACCGCGATCGCAATGCCATGTTCGTCGAGGCGATCGACCAGATCCTCGCCTTATGGGCGGGCGATGCGCCGTACCGGCTCAAGGGCCGGTTCTGGGATGTGAGCACCGAAAGGACGCTGATCCGCGAGGCCGGGCAGGGTGTAATGATCAAGCCGTATCAGCAGCCGCATCCGCCTATCGTCGTGACGGTCGTGGCGCCGTACTCCAAGGGGCTGGTTGCGGCGGCACGACGCGGCTGGACGCCGATCTCGGCCAACTTCCTGCAGCCGAAATGGGCGGCGACGCACTGGCCGATGTACCAGCAGGGGTGTGCGCTCGGTGGGCGCAGCGCCAGGACATCGGACTGGCGCGTGTGCAAATCGATCTTCGTCGCCGACGACGAAGCCGTTGCGCAGCGCTACGCCAAGAGCGCAGGCGGACCTTACGGCTTCTACTTCTGGAACCTGCTCACCAAGCGCCTGTTCTCGGCCGGCAATGCCGATGCCTTCAAGCACGACCCGGCGATGCCGGATGCGGCAGTGACAGTCGATTACATCCTCGAGCACCTCGTGATCGCGGGAACGGCCTCGAGCGTGGCCGAGCAGATCCTCGCGTTTCGCGATACCGTCGGGGACTTCGGCACGCTCCTCTACTGCGGTCACGACTGGGCCGATCCGGCGCTCGCGCGCCGCTCGATGGATCTGATGGCGCAAAAGGTGATGCCGGAAGTGAACAGGGCGATCGGGTGAGCCGCCGCAACGGCACCGGGTGGACGGTGAATGGCACCGCCAATGCCGCCAGACTCGCTTGCGCCTTAACCCGGGCAGGTCACCGGACCGATGTGGTGGCGTGTGCAGCTATGGCCTGCGTTCCGTGTGGGAGCGGATATTCCAGTGGAGCAGGCCGCCCGATTCGGGCTGGTGTTGAAACTGAAAGCCGCCAAAGCGGATCCCGATCCCGGCGTCGGGGCTGATCCAGGCGATGCGCGTGATCGAATAAGGTGCCGGCCGCGGTTGTGCTGCAATTCGCCGCCGCGCCGCGCGGGCGTCCGGTATGGTGTAATCCAAGTGCGCCGCGGCGGCTACAACGCTGCGGTGGTTCGACCGCATGCGCTGTCATGAAGGAGGTGCTCATCGTGAAACCGTTGCGTCTGCTGGCGATGGGCAGTATCGGCGCCGGTGTGCTCGCGCCGAACCCGGCCCCCGCGCAGGAGTATCCGACCAAGCCCATCCGCTGGATCATCCCTTACTCCCCGGGCGGGGCAACCGATATTTCGGCCCGGATTTTGTCGCCGCACATGTCGCAGACGCTCGGCCAGCAGGTCATCGCCGAGAACCGCGCGGGCGGCGCTGCGATCCCCGGCTTCGACTTGGTGGCCAAGGCGCCTCCCGATGGCTACACCATGCTGCTGGCGAACATTGCATTCGGCGCCAATCCAAGCCTCTTCAAGAAGCTGCCGTTCGACGTGCACAGAGACTTTACACCGGTGAGCAAGATCACGGTGGTGCCGATGGTGGTCGAGCTGGGCAACGAAACCGAGGGCACGACACCGGAAGAGGCGAGCGCCTTCCTGCAGAAGGAATGGGCGTTGTGGCCGCGCATCATCAAGGAGGCGGGCATCCAGGTCGTCAACTGAG
>WYBJ01000079.1 GCA_011525945.1 Burkholderiaceae bacterium
AGCGTGCGTTTCGCGTGCCCCCCGGTCTGGTGGCCGATGGGCGAGACATGGGCACGGTCGTGTTCCCGCATGCGCGACTCAAGATCTACCTTACCGCGAGCGTGCAGGCGCGTGCCGAGCGGCGGTATAAACAGTTGATGGAGAAAGGGTTGAGTGCTACCATTCCAACCCTTTTACGGGACATTCGGGAGCGCGATGCGCGCGATAGTGCGCGTGCCGTTGCGCCGCTCGAGCCCGCCGAGGACGCCATCGAAGTCGACACGACCGAGCTTTCCATCGAGCAAGTCGTCGATCGGGTTCTGCTCCTTTGGCAAGAACGGTAACAGGCGCAGGTAACAGGCGCCATCGGTCGCCCGGCCGTATGGCAAGTTCAACCAGCCCCGCCCTGACAGCGGGAAATCAGGTCTTTTCAATATGAGTACGGTTGCGAGTCCGGTCGGTACGAACGAGAGTTTTGCTGCATTGTTCGAGGAAAGCCTGTCGCGCAAGGAAATGCGCGTGGGCGAAGTGATCACCGCGGAAGTGGTGCGGGTCGACAGCAACTTCGTTGTCGTCAACGCCGGATTGAAGTCCGAGAGCCTTATCGCGCTCGACGAGTTTCGCGACGATCGCGGCGAACTCGAAGTCAAACCAGGCGATTTCGTGGCCGTGGCGATCGACGCGCTTGAAGACGGTTATGGCGAAACGCGCCTCTCGCGCGACAAGGCCAAGCGCTTGGCCGCCTGGCTCGATCTTGAATCCGCGCTCGAGAAGGGCTCACTCGCACAAGGTGTCATCAGCGGCAAGGTGAAGGGCGGCCTGACGGTGATGATCAACGGCATCCGCGCCTTCCTTCCCGGCTCGCTGGTCGACATCCGCCCGGTGAAGGACACCACACCCTACGAGGGCAGGCAGTTCGACTTCAAGGTCATCAAGCTCGACCGTAAGCGCAACAACGTGGTCGTGTCGCGTCGTGCCGTGCTGGAAGCCAACTTGGGCGCCGAGCGCCAGGCGCTGCTCGCGAGCCTGCAGGAAGGCGTGGTGGTCAAGGGCATCGTCAAGAACATTACCGACTATGGCGCATTCGTCGACCTGGGCGGGATCGACGGCTTGCTGCACATTACCGATCTCGCCTGGCGGCGCGTCCGTCACCCATCCGAAGTCCTGAACGTGGGCGATGAGGTCACCGCCAAGGTGCTCAAGTTCGACCAGGAGAAGAACCGCGTTTCGCTCGGCCTGAAGCAGCTCGGCGAGGATCCGTGGGTAGGCCTGTCGCGGCGTTATCCGCAGGGCACGCGCCTTTTCGGTAAGGTGAGCAACCTCACCGACTACGGCGCGTTTGTCGAGATCGAAGCGGGCATCGAGGGTTTGGTGCACGTCTCGGAGATGGACTGGACCAACAAGAACGTCCATCCGTCCAAGGTCGTTCAGCTCGGCGACGAAGTGGAAGTGATGGTGCTCGAGATCGACGAGGACCGGCGTCGCATCTCGCTCGGCATGAAGCAGTGCATGCCGAACCCGTGGGAAGAGTTCGCCATGAACTACAAGAAGGGCGACAAAGTAAGGGGGCAGATCAAGTCGATCACCGACTTCGGCGTCTTCATCGGTCTTCCCGGCGGTATCGACGGCTTGGTGCACCTGTCCGACCTGTCGTGGTCGCTCACCGGCGAAGAGGCGGTGCGCCGCTACAAGAAGGGCGAGGAGGTCGAGGCGGCGGTGCTTTCCATTGACGTCGAACGCGAGCGCATCTCGCTCGGCATCAAGCAGCTCGAAGGCGACCCGTTCAACTCCTACGTGGCGATGCACGACAAGAACAGCGTCGTGACAGGTACGGTGAAGTCGATCGATGCCAAGGGTGCGGTGATCGCGCTCACCGAGGAGATCGAGGGTTACCTGCGAGCCTCCGAAGTCTCGCGCGATCGGGTGGAGGACATCCGTTCCAAGCTGAAGGAAGGCGACGCGGTCACCACCATGATCATCAACGTCGATCGCAAGAACCGCACGATCAACCTCTCGGTCAAGGCGAAGGACCTGGCGGAGGAGAACGAGGCGCTCGCGAAGATGCAGTCGGAGCGCCCGAGCAGTGCCGGCACCACCAACCTTGGCGCGCTGCTCAAGGCAAAGCTCGATACGGCGAATAGCTCTTCCGACCAATGAGCAGGACGGGTCCGCCATGACCAAGTCGGAGCTGATCGCGCGTCTGGCCACCCGGCATTCTCAGCTCGTGGCCAAGGATGCAGAGCTCGCGGTCAAGATGATCCTGGATGCGATGACGCGCAGCCTCACTCAGGGGCAGCGCATCGAGATTCGCGGCTTCGGCAGCTTCGGCTTGAACTACCGGCCCCCTCGTGTGGGCCGCAACCCCAAGTCGGGCGAGAAAGTGAAGGTGCCGGCGAAGCACGTTCCGCATTTCAAGGCCGGCAAGGAGTTGCGCGAGCGCGTTGATGCGCATCGGCCGGAATCGACCATCGTACGCGCGGTCGAGGCGGCGCAGTTACGCGGAGGCGAGTCCGAGACCAAACTCTGAGCGGGTGGTATGCGGCGCTTGCCGCCGCCTGCGCGGGCTGCGATCCGAACCTGACCTTCGACGGCCATGCGTTATCTCATCTGGTTGTTGCGTATCGCGCTGTTCCTGATACTGCTCGGTCTCGCGGTCAAGAACAGCGATCCAGTCACCATCCATTATTACTTCGGTGCGCAGTGGCGCGCTCCGCTCGTGCTTGTGATGCTTATCTGCCTGATGGCCGGCGTCGCGCTCGGTGTGCTCGCCGCCATCGGCCAGGTGTTTCGTCAGCGGCGCGAGATTGCCGAGTTGAGGCGCGAGCGGCGCACACAGGCGCACGAGCGCACGCAGGCACTTCCCCCGACCGATCCGATCCTCTGAGGCTCCGGCGTGGAGTTCGAGTACTGGTGGCTGCTCGCGTTTCCACTGTTCTTCGGGCTTGGTTGGCTTGCCGCACGCATCGACATCAAGCAGATCGTGTCCGAGTCGCGCGCGCTACCAGGTTCGTACTTCAAGGGTCTCAACTTCCTGCTGAACGAGCAGCCCGACAAGGCGATCGAGGCCTTCATCGAAGTTGTGAAGGTCGATCCACAGACAATCGAGCTGCACTTCGCGCTCGGAGGACTTTTCCGGCGCCGAGGCGAAGTCGAGCGTGCCATCCGCATGCACCAGAATCTGGCCGAGCGGCCCGATCTGGGGGCGGCGCAGCGCCGGCAAGCGGTTTTCGAGCTGGCGCAGGATTATCTCAAGGCCGGTCTGCTCGATCGCGCCGAGGAGCATTTCTCGCAGCTGCTCGGCACCGACCTGGACGAGCAGGCGGCCTCGTTCCTGCTAGAGATCTATCAGCAGGAGAAGGAATGGGAGAAGGCGATCGCGACCGCCGGGCTGCTCGAAGCACACACCGGGCAGTCGCGGCAGAAGGAAATTGCCCACTTCGAGTGCGAGGTCGCCAGCCGCGAGATCATGCAGTCGCGCTTCGACGCGGCACGGCCGCATCTTACGCAGGCACTTGCGCGTCACCGGCTGTGCGTGCGAGCCAACATGCTGTCCGGTGACCTGGAGGAGGCACTTGGCAACGACGACGCGGCACTCGGCGCATGGAAGCGGATCGAGTCGCAGAACCCGGAGTTCTTGCCGCTGGTGGCCGAGCGCATGCTGTCAGCATATCGGCGGCTGGGTCGCGTCGAGGAAGGGCTCACCCTGCTCAAGGGTTATCTTGCCCGATACGCCTCCATCGATCTTTTGAACGTCGCGTTCCAGGCCGAGTTGGAAACCGCCGGCACGGAATCGGCCTATCGGCTCGTGCGCGAAGAATTGCGACGCAACCCGACGCTGCTCGGGCTGGACAAATTGCTGGAAGCGCAGATGCTCGAAGTGCCGGCCGCCCGACGGCCTGACCTCGAACTGGTGAAGAATCTCGTGCACCAGCACACGCGCAGTCTGGCGATGTATCGCTGCGATCATTGCGGCTTTCGCGCGCGTCAGTTCTACTGGCGCTGCCCCGCCTGCAACGGCTGGGAGACCTACTCGCCGCGGCGAACCGAAGAAAAAGGACTGGCGAAATGAGCGGCGCGCGTGTCGCACGCAGCCGCGCGCGGGCACGCGCGCCGCGACTGCTGGTCGTGGGCGATGTCATGCTGGACCGCTACTGGTTCGGGCAGGTGGGGCGAATCTCGCCGGAGGCGCCGGTGCCGATCGTCCTGGTCGAGCGGCGTGAGGAGCGTCCAGGAGGCGCGGCCAACGTCGCGCGCAACGCCGCTGCCCTCGGCGCAGACGTCGAGCTCCTTGCCGTTGTCGGTAGGGACGAGGCGGGCGATTGTCTGGCGCGCCTGATCGAGGGCGAGGGTGTTCGCGGCCGGCTGCATCGCGACGCCAGCGTTTCGACTACGGTGAAGCTGCGAGTGATCGGGCGTCAGCAGCAGCTTCTGCGGATCGATTTCGAAACCGTGCCTAGTCACGAGGTTCTGAACGCGAAGCTAGCCGAATTCGAGCGCAGCGCGGCCGAATGCGACCTCGTGATTCTCTCCGACTATGCCAAAGGCACGCTCGTGCACGTGGAGCGCATGATCCAGCACGCACGCGAGCTCGGCAAGCCCGTGCTGATCGATCCGAAGGGCGAGGATTATACGCGCTATCGGGGCGCGACCGCACTCACACCCAACAAGACCGAGTTCAGGGCGATCGTCGGCGGCTGGAAGAGCGAGAAAGAGTTTCATGCCAAGGCACAACGTTTGCGCCAGCACCTTCGTCTCGATGCGCTGCTCGTCACGCGCAGTGAGGAAGGCATGACGCTTTTCAGCCGTAGCGGCGTTCTGCACGTGCCCGCCCAGGCACGCGAGGTTTACGATGTCAGTGGCGCGGGTGACACGGTGATCGCGACTCTGGGCCTGAAGCTTGCGGCGGGGGCGAGTTGGCGCGAGGCCGTACGAACCGCGAACCTGGCTGCCGGCATCGTGGTGGGCAAGCTCGGCACGGCGGTCGTGCAGCCGGATGAACTCGCGGCCGCGCAGCGCGCATCGTCCGCCTGACGCAGGAGGAAAGAGCGGATGCATATCGTGGTCACGGGAGCGGCCGGATTCGTCGGCTCGAACCTGGTAAGGGCACTGAACGAGCGTGGCGAGACCCGGATCATCGCGGTAGACGATCTCACCAACGGCGACAAGTTCGTCAATCTGGTCGATTGCGACATCGCCGACTACTACCACAAGGACGACTTCGCGACGCTCGTCGAAGGCGGCAAGCTTGCGGGAGCGGTGCGTGCACTGCTGCACCAGGGTGCGTGTTCGGATACGACCGAGAGAAATGGCCGCTTCATGCTGGATACGAACTTCCGCTATTCGGCGCGCCTGCTCGATTTCTGTCGCTCTCACGCTATTCCGTTCATCTATGCCTCGTCTGCGGCGACCTACGGCGCCAGTACGCATTGTCGCGAATCGGGCGAGAGCGAAGCGCCGCTCAACGTCTACGGCTATTCGAAAGTCTTGTTCGATCGCTATTTGCGCAGCCGTTGGGAGGAGCAGACGGCGCAGGTCGTCGGGTTGCGCTACTTCAACGTGTACGGTGCGCGCGAGCAGCACAAGGGGCGTATGGCCTCGGTCGCATGGCACTTCTTCAACCAGTTCCGTGACACCGGGCGGGTGCGTCTGTTCGAAGGCAGCCATGGCTATGGCAATGGCGAGCAGCGCCGCGATTTCGTATCGGTCGAGGACTGCGTGCGGGTGAACCTATACTTTCTCGATCACCCGCAGGTCAGTGGCATCTTCAACGTTGGCACCGGCCGCGCGCAGTCCTTCAACGACGTCGCCGCGGCCGTGATCAATAGCGTCGTGCAAGCCGCCGGCGGGCAATCTCGCTCGATCGCCGAACTCGTCGCCGCAGGCTGCGTCGAATACATTCCATTCCCCGCGGATCTGCGCGGCAAGTATCAGGCGTTTACGCAGGCCGACCTCACGCGCTTGCGCGCAGCCGGATATCGCGAGCCGTTTCTGAGCGTGGAGGAAGGGGTTGAGCGCTACTGCGCGCAGCTCATGTCCGCGCAGCGGGGCTAGCGTGGCCTGCGGCCTTCCCCGGATCCGCGGCTGCGGATGGAGGTGACGCACCGCCGACGGTCCGGCGAGGGAGCTCGCGCAAGCGGCTGCTGCCTTGCCGGCGAAGGAAGCGCCTGCGGTATCATCGTCGGCCTGGAGACTCGGTCATGGACAAGCACCTGGAAGACTTCGTCGGCAACACGCCACTCGTGCGCCTGAAGCGGCTTACGGCCGGACAAGACAACGTCGTGCTGGCGAAGCTCGAAGGCAACAATCCGGCCGGCTCGGTCAAGGACCGGCCGGCGCTGGCGATGATCAAGAGGGCACAGGAACGCGGTGAAATCCGTGCCGGCGACACTCTGATCGAGCCCACGAGCGGCAATACCGGGATCGCGCTTGCGATGGCGGCGACGATGATGGGGTATCGCATGATCCTGGTCATGCCCGAGCATCTGAGTGTTGAGCGCCGGCAGACAATGCGCGCGTTCGGCGCCGAGATCGTGCTCACGCCAAGAAGCGGCGGTATGGAAACGGCACGCGACGTGGCCGAGCGCATGCGCGCTGAGGGCAAGGGCGTCATTCTCGACCAGTTCGGTAACCCGGACAATCCGCTTTCGCATTACGAGAGTACGGGCCCAGAGATCTGGCGCGATACACAGGGGCGTGTCACGCACTTTGTGAGCAGCATGGGAACGACTGGCACCATCATGGGCGTGTCTCGGTTTCTCAAGGAACGTAACCCGTCGATTCGCATCGTCGGTGCGCAGCCCGCGGAAGGGGCCAGCATCCCCGGTATCCGCAAATGGCCCGAGGCCTACCTGCCGAGAATCTACCAGAAGAATCGCGTCGACGAATTGATCGAGGTGAGTCAGGCAGACGCCGAGGAGACCACGCGCAGGCTCGCACGCGACGAGGGAATTTTCGCCGGCATCTCCTCGGGTGGGGCGATGTGGGTCGCACTGCACGTGGCCGAGCGCGTGCACGACGCCGTCATCGTTGCCATCGTCTGTGATCGCGGCGACCGCTATCTTTCGACCGGCGTTTTCCCCGACTGAGGAAGCTGCGATCAAGTACCTGAGCGCCGCTCGTGCGCCGACACGACTCCCGCAGCTTCGGCATGCGCCCGATCCCGGCTTCCGCGGCAAGGACGCCCAAGCCTGCGTGATGACGCGACAGCCATGATACCGGTGCTCGCCTTCGATATCGAGACGGTGCCCGACACCGCCGGATTGCGCAGACTGCACGCGCTTTCGCCCTCGCTGCCGGAGGCCGAGGTCGCGGCCATGGCGTTCCAACTGCGCCGACAAATCGTCGGTCACGATTTTCTGCCGTTGCACCAGCACAGGGTCGTCGCGATTGCCTGCGCCCTTAGAGACCGCGACGGTTTCCGGGTGTGGTCGCTCGGCGAGTCGAACGAACCCGAGGGTCAACTGATCCAACGCTTCTTCGACGGCATCGAGAAGTTCACGCCGCAGCTTGTGTCCTGGAACGGCGGCGGCTTCGATCTGCCGGTGCTGCACTACCGGGCGATGCTGCACGGCGTGCGCGCCGCGCGTTACTGGGAGTGGGGCGAGGAAGACCGCGAATTCCGCTATAACAATTACATCAACCGCTATCACACCAGGCACCTCGATCTGATGGATCTGCTGGGCCTGTACCAGGGGCGCGTTCGTCTCGACGAATTCGCGCAGTTGCTTGGCCTGCCGGGAAAGATCGGCTTGCATGGCGCAGCGGTATGGGATGCGTTCCGCGCCGGCGAGATCGAGGCGATCCGGCGCTATTGCGAGGCTGACGTGGCGAATACGTATCTCGTGTATTTGCGCTTCCAGCGGATGCGCGGCGTTCTGGATGAGGCCGCCTACGGCTCCGAGTGCGACCTGGTGCGCGATTCGATCACGCGCCTGCCGTCGGCGCACTGGAGAACGTTTCTCGACGGGTGGACACGCTAGCGAGCTTCCAGCAAATGCTTTGTGGTCCGCTTCCCGCGGCGCCAGCTCGTACCGGGGAATCTGCCCGCACCAGCGGGCAGGCAACGCCCCCCTCTGCCTTTGGGAAAGGGGCTGGGGGTGAGGGAGATGATGGCGCGCAGGTGTTCCAGGGTGCAAGTTGCGCTGCGCCAGAGCGCATTGTCGGCATCGACTCGCTCGACCAGGAAGGACGCGGCGTAGGTCGCTGGCAAGGCAAGACGATCTTCGTCGAAGGGGCTCTGCCGGGGGAATGCGTCGAGTTCTCTCCGTATCGGCGCAAGGCCGCGTACGAGAACGCGCGCGCGGCTAGGTTGATATGCGAATCGAGCCAGCGCGTAGCCGCCGCGTGCCCTCATTACGGCACGTGCGGTGGCTGCAGCCTGCAGCACATGGACGATCGCGCACAGGTGGCCGCCAAGCAACGCACACTCGAGGATGCTCTCTGGCATATCGGACGCGTGCGCCCAGGCCACGTGCTACCGGCGCTGTACGGGCCGGTCTGGTCGTACCGCCAACGTGCGCGACTGACCGTGCGCAACGTGAAGAAGAAGGGTGGGGTGCTGGTGGGGTTTCACGAGCGGCGCAGCAGCTATGTCGCCGACATGACCTCGTGTTCGGTGCTGCCGCGGCATATCGCCCGCTTACTGCCGCTGCTGCGCGAGCTCGTGGCAAGTACGAGCGTGCGCGATCGGCTGCCGCAGATCGAAGTCGCGTGCGCGGATAATGTGGACGTGCTGGTGCTGCGCATTCTGCAGCCGTTGACGCTTGCCGATGAGGAGCGCATCCGCTGCTTCGGCGACGAGCATGGCGTCGGGATCTACTTGCAGAGCGCGGGACCGGAATCCGCACGCCCGTTTCACCCCGCTTCGATGACCGAGTTGGAGTACCGCCTGCCGGAATTCGGACTGACATTGACCTTCGGCCCCACCGAGTTCACACAGGTGAATTTCGCCGTTAATCGGATGCTGGTGGCCCGGGGCGTACGTCTGCTGGATCCGGCTGCAAGCGAAAGGATCGGGGATCTGTTCTGCGGGCTCGGCAATTTCAGTCTACCCATTGCAAAGACCGGCGCGTGCGTGGTGGGCGTTGAAGGATCGCGCGCGCTGGTTGAACGCGCCACGCGCAACGCCGAGCGCAATGGTCTGAGCGGGCGCTGCCGATTCGTGCGTGCGGATCTGTTCAAGGACGCGGCCGCGACGCTCACGCGGGAAGGGCCGTTTCAGCGGCTTCTGGTCGATCCGCCACGCGACGGTGCAATCGAGGTGATCAAGGCGCTGCCGCAGCCGCTGCCGTCGCGTATCGTGTACGTTTCGTGCAATCCGGCAACGTTGGCGCGCGACGCCGGGGTGCTGGTTGCGACGCAGGGATACGATTTGACGGCAGCCGGTGTCGTGAACATGTTTCCACATACCGCGCACGTGGAGTCGATGGCGGTTTTCGACCGCCGCGCCAGCGGGTAGTATGCAGGGCAAAAAAAAACGGAAGGGCTTGGCCTTCCGGGTCGATTCAATGCCGGGCGGCTCGCTATTCGCGCTGGCC